>JAHELX010000024.1 GCA_024643945.1 Anaerolineales bacterium | reverse complement strand
GGCATGCGTCCCGACCTGATGGAGCGTTATGCGGCTGAAGGCGCTATGCCCACCTACCAGCAATTGATGGACGCTGGCGTTCGCGGCGACAACGGCCTTGTCCAGGCCTTCCCGCCCAACACAGGCGTCGGCTGGTACACGCTGGCCACCGGCACCTACCCGGGCGAGCACGGCTCGACCAACAACACCTTCTTCCGCATCGGCGAAGGCGACTTCAACAACCGCACGGCCGCCTTCTCAGCGGGGGTCTTGCAGACTGACACCATCGCGGAAGCGGCCGAGCGGGCCGGCAAGAAGGTGGTCTCCGTCGAGTGGTCTGGTGGCACCCGAACCATGACCCCGCTGCAAGGCCCTGTGGTCGATTACCGGTCGTTCTTCTCCAACCGCGGCTTGTGGACTAATTGGGATGTCCCCGGCCAGCCGGCTGGCGCGAACGCTTTTGGAGTGCAGTACCAACGCTTCGATCTGGCGGATGCAGCCGGCTGGACCAACGTACCCTCTACCTACAGCCCGGCTAAGGAAGGCACCTTTGACCTGGGGTCTTACACGAGCGGCGGTTCACCAGTTATCGCCAATGATCAATACGATTTCTACATCTACGATTCGACCGATGACGCCACCGCCAACTATGACTATGTTTTGGTCGTTCCCAATGCAAAAGGGAAAGATGGTGGCCAAGCCGTCGCCGATCTCATGGAGGACGAGTGGGCAGATGTGAAGGTGGTGTTGGCAAATCCGGCGGGGAAAACTGGCGGCTTTTACGTAAAAGCCATGCTTTTCACCCCCGATCTGACGCGGTTCAGCCTGTTCTTCACTTCTGTTACGCGCGCCGTAGCCACCTGCAATGGGTGTGGCTATGTTGGAGATTTTGAGGACGACCTGAATAAATGGTTCCCAAGCTCCACCGCCGCCGATTATGCCGTATTTGAATCGGGCCTCGTCGACGCGGAGACCTATGTCGAGCAGGGTCTAAAGTGGAAAGACGCCCACTTTGCCTACCTGCGCTACATCATCGGTACAGATCCCGTCCCCACCGTGGATGGCGGAAGTGTAAATGGTTTGGGGTACAAACCTGACCTGTTGATGATGGGCAACCCGGCTACCGACGAGTTTTCGCACATGTTCCTGGGGCTCACGGTGCCAATGGTGAATGGCCTTGCCAATCCATACTACAATACATATACCTCCTATGGTGAAGTCATCACTCCGGAAAAGGCCGATGGATATATCCGGGATGCTTACATGGAGGCCGACGAAACCCTGGCGCTCGGCAAGGAGTTGACGGGCGATAATACCACCGTCTTCGCCACGTCCGATCACGGCTTCGCGCCGCAGTGGTACGCGGTCAACGCCAGCAAGGTTCTGGCTGATGCCGGGCTGGCTGCGAAGGAAACCAGCAACTGCCGCGCTACAGAAGGAGACAAAACCAAGGTCTGCGTGGCGGGCGGCACAGCCCAAATCTATATCAATCTAATTGGCCGAGATCCGACTGGAGTGGTTCCGGCGGCTGATTACGAAAATGTGCGCAACGAGATCGTCGGCGCCTTCCAGAACCTGACCGACCCGGCCAATCCCGGAGCACAGGTCGTCTTGAAGATCTTCAAGAAGGAAGAATTGCGCAACGTGGATGGCAGCGATTCACTGCACCCCAATCGCTCCGGTGACGTTGTGGTCGTGCTGCGACCGCCGTATCAGTTCGACGCCTCCACACCTGGTCAGACGATCGCCTTCTCGCAGTTCTTTGGCCAGCACGGCTTCCTGCCGGAAACGATTAACCTGGCGGACAGCGTCAACATGCACGCGACGTTTGTGGCTGCCGGTCCTGGCATCCGCAAGCAAGGCCCTGTCTCCGGCATCCGCGCCATCGACCTGTCGCCCACCATCGCCTTGCTGCTGGACATCCCTGGCCCATACAACGCCCGCGGCAGAATCCTCTACCACCTGTTCCCCAGCCCGGGGCAGGTGAAGGAGGCCACCGTCCTGTACATCAGCGACTACCACGGACAGTTGGTGCCGCTTTCCGAGATGGCCGACACGATAGGGCCGAACTTTGCCATCGGCGGGGCGGCCTATCTGAAACCCTGGCTCGACTGGTACCGCGCGGAGGCGCCGGATGGCTCCATCTTCGTGACCGGCGGTGACTCGGTCGGCGCCACGCCGCCCATCTCCAACTTCTTCGGCGATCAGCCCACTATCCAGGCGCTGAATATGATGGGCCTGTCGGCCGATACGTTGGGCAACCACAACTTCGACCGCGGCCAAGAGTACTTGCGCACAGTGCTCATCCCACTGTCGAATTTTCCCTACCTGGCGGCCAATATCGTCTATCCCGATGGCAAGTACCCGCCAGAGTGGAAACCGTCCCAGGTCTTCAACTTCGAGGGTTTCAAGCTGGGCGTGATCGGCTACACCCTGACCGAGCTGCCGAGCCTGATCTTCCCTGGCTATCTCGATCCGTTTGTGGTCACCGATCCTATAGCGGCGGTCAATGCCGAGGCAGCCACGCTGCACTCCAAAGGGAAGCTCAACGCGATCATTGCCGTCGGCCATATCGGGGCCGACCCAACCTCCAGCACGCTGACCAGCCCTGGCGATCCGCTGCTCGGCTTCGCCAACTCGCTGGTAGGAGTAGATGCAGTGCTTGGCGGTCACACCCACTACCAGACCATCGGCACTGCGCCGAACGGTGTTTTGATCGCAGAGAACGTCAATGCGGGTGTGCGCTTCACTCGTATTCGCCTGGTGGTGGACACCAACACCAAGAGCGTAGTCTACAAGACGGCCGATTTCCACAAGCCATGGAACATCGGCGTGACGTCCGATCCAGGCATGCAGGCCCTGATTGATGAACTCAACGTCGAACTGGCGCCGATCTTTAGCACGGTGATCGGCGACTCGGACAAGTTCATCCCACGCGCCGACGCCTGCGGCCAAAGTGCCGGCCGCACCTGCGAGTCGCTGATCGGCGATCTGGCCACTGACTCGATGCGGCGGACTTACAACACCGACTTTGCCATCACCAACGCGGGTGGCCTGCGTGCTGACCTGACCTGCCCGACCACTGACATAGCCGGCGACTTCTGCCCGGCCTACACCCCGCCACCGTATCCGATCACGCGCGGACAGGTTCTGGCAGTGTTGCCCTTTGGTAATGTGGTGGTAACATTTTCAACCAGCGGTGCCGAGCTGAAATCCTTCCTGGAGAACGGCGTTTCCAAGATGCCAGCCGTTGACGGGCGCTTCCCGCAAGTCTCTGGCCTGTGCTTCACTTACGATACCTCAGTTCCGGCCGGTAGTCGCGTCACTAGCGCGGTCATGCAGGCGGCGGATGGGAGCTGCACTGGTCCAACCATCGAGTTGACCGATACCACCTGGAAATACACGATGGCCATCAACGACTTCATGGCTTACGGCGGCGATGGCTACCCCGTGGTCGCTGGCAAGATGACGACCCAAAACATCATGGATCAGGTCCTGGCTGATTACATCGCAGCCAACACGCCGGTCAGCCCGGCCATCCAGGGGCGCATCGTCTGCACTACGAGCGGCGCGACGGCATGCCCGGTGGTGACACCGTAATCGAGATATTCAAGCTAGGAGGGCGGGGTCTGGGGCGCGTCCAGATGTTGCGGCTCAAATCGACGTGAAAAGCGTCGAGCCGCAAGTCTGACGGGCGGACAGCAGAGCCAAGGGCCAGAGCCCCAGGTTTCCGGATGGCTTGGATTAGCAAGTAGCAAATCGTCGGTCATTCAAGCAGCATCGAACAGGAGGCCGTAGGACTTTGCCTGCGGCCTCCTTCGCTTTCATGGGAGCCTCACAACGGGTGAGGATGAAAGTGATATGGTATACAAGTTCTTCAAGTCCTTAGTAATACGCAGATAATTCAGAAAAATTCACTATTGACAAACAAATATATTTCTAGTATACTTTTTTAATGTATAGGAAAGAGTGAATGGAGAAAGTGATTCAAGCTGTTGGGCAGCGAATCAAAGAACTTCGCCTACAGAAGAATTTAACCCTCGAAGAACTGGCGGAGCGGAGTGGCTGTACACCAGGCTTCCTGTCACAAGTCGAGCGCAATCGAGCCGTCCCCTCCATCAGCTTGCTGTATGCCATCGCCGAAGCCTTAGACACCAGGGTTTCCAGCTTCTTTCCTGAGACCATCCATGCAGCCAAAGTCGTGCGTCGTCATCAGCGTGAGTCTTTTTCTTTCGAGGGATCTTCGATTGTCTACTCTTTACTGTCTACAAAATTTCCTCATTCAGCCATTGAAGCCTTTTTACTGACCATAATACCTGCGCGAGAAGCCCTGCCGACGGATGAAACCCGCTCTCACAAAGGGGAAGAGTTTTTCTATATCCTTCAGGGTGTCTTGCGTTTGTGGTGTGGTGAGACATTCCACGATCTTTATCCGGGCGACAGTGTGCATTTTAGATCGAGTATCCACCATCGTCTGGAAAATCGTGGGGATCAACCGGCAATTGCTCTGGCGCTTATCACCCCTGCGATCTTTTAACATCGCTGCAACAACATATCCCTGCTGTAATCCCAATGTTGGCTAATAAAGTCGTTTATCTTGAAAAGAAGAGGATTAAAGGCAACGAGGTGGCATGGGAGAAAGCATTGGCGAACGAATAAAAGCCTTGAGGCAAAAGCGAAAACTGACGTTGGCCGAGATAGCAGAAACGGCCAATCTGTCGGTAAGCCACCTGTCACAAATCGAACGGGATAAGACGACGCCATCCCTGACAACTCTTACCGGTATTGCCAGAGTATTAGGGGTCAGTCTACGCGACCTGTTCGAGGCTGGAGAGAATCAGGTACATATTACCCGCGCATCCTATACACCTGAAGAAGTAGATGCTACTGCTTCTATAGTCAGTTCACGACTGACGAACCCTGAAGGTGGTTGGAGTTTAGAGGTGCATCGCTCGACCTTGCATCCTGGAGCCCCACATTTGGAGTTTGAACCTTATCCCGGAGAAGTATTGGGCTTTGTGCTGGAAGGGGCATTGACGATTGTGGTTGGCGACGAGCAATTTGAGTTACAGGCAGGGGATAGTATTCATTACGATGCCAGCCAATCGTACCGCTTGTGCTGCGGAGGTGGTGATCCATGTACCGTTGTCTGGTGTCATTCACCCCCGCGGTAGAACATAACACTAGAGACCGGCGCAAATGCTAAGTCTGTAAATCACAAAGGAGGTGAGGCATCGGAAACCAGGCAAAGCTTCTCGACCCCAGTCAATAACCAACAATTGTAATGGAGGAGGGTAAGAAGAGATGAACCTCGTGCGAAAAGGACATTTGACACTTTTGTTACTTCTGCTGGTCATACTGAGCATGGTAGGTGCGCAGTGCGCCGCGCCCGCTACCGAGGCACCGCCGGCTGCCACCGAGGCGCCGGCGGCTACCGAAGCAGCCGTTGCTACCGAAGCACCGGCGGCCACTGAGGCACCGGCGGCTACCGAAGCACCGGCGGCGACTGAGCAACCTGCGCCGGCGGAAAAGTCGCGCGTTCTGAGGGTCACTTTTTCCTGGCCGACGTATATAGACCCCGCCGTAGGGAGCGACTATTCCAGCTCTACTTCGTTGGCTAACCTGTATGACACATTGATCTTCCCCAATCCACAAGGGGGGGTGGATCCGTGGCTGGCCGAGTCTTGGGATGTCTCGGACGATGGCCTGACCTACACCTTCCACCTGAAGCAGGGAGTCAAGTTCCATGATGGCAGCGAGTTGAAGGCCAGCGATGTGGTCTACAGCTACAACCGCCTCCACGCCATCGGGGAGGGCTATGCCTATCTGATCACCGGCGTTGAGGATATATCCGCCCCCGACGATTACACGGTTGAGTTCAAGCTGTCCGCGCCCAGCGGTCTGTTTGTCCCCAGCCTCGTTCGCCTGTACGTTCTCAACGAGAAACTGGTCCGGGAAAACACACTGGCAGAGGGCCCCTATGGCGAGGAAGGGGACTACGGCAAAGAGTGGCTGCTGACTCACGATGCTGGCTCCGGACCGTACAAGGTGGTGGAGTTCCCACTGGAAGAGTACCTCCTGATGGAGAAGAACACAGACTGGTGGGGCAAGTTTGTTGAGAACGCGCCAGATGAGGCGCGCTTCATTGGCACCACCGAGACGGCCACCATCCGCACGCTGATGTCCAGGGGTGAGCTGGAGATGTCTGACCAGTGGCAGACAGTCGAGGCGCTGCAAGCACTGGACGAAATCCCGGGTGTTGAGATCGCCGCCTTCCCGACCACGACCGCATTTTACTACATGGTCAACACCAAAAAACCGCCCACCGACGATATACACTGCCGGCGGGCGATGGCCTGGGCCTTTGACTACGATGCGGCGGTTGCGCTGGAGTGGCCCGGCACCAAGCAGATGGTAGGGCCGGTACCGGCAACCTTAGGCGGGCACAATCCGGACGTCTTCACCTTCCATCGTGACCTGGACAAGGCGCGCGAGGAACTGGCTCAGTGCAAGTACGCTGCCGACATCGCGAATTACCCGGTTGAGGTTGACTGGATATCCGATGTGCCGGCCGAGGAGAAGTGGGCGCTGCTCTTCCAGGCCAACATGGCTGACATCGGCATACCCGTGGATGTGGTTGCGTCTCCGTGGTTGAGCGTGGTGGAGGATACTGCCTCGCTGGAGACCAGCCCGCATATCGTGACCATCTATGTGTCGGCCGACCTGCCTGAGGCGGGGCTGATGCTCCAGCAGCGCTATCACTCCAGCACAGCCAATACGTGGCAGCAGAACGAGTGGTTGCAGGATCCAAAGTTCGACGCAATGGTCGAGGATGCGCTGGCCACCGTCGACCAAACGGAGCGTTTCAAGAAGTACTACGCACTCCAGGACTACATCGCCGAGCTGGCACCTTCTCTCTTCCTGTACGACCAGGTTCAGAAGCACGCTTACCGGGCCGACTATGTGGACTGGCCGGCAGCTCGCGGTGAAACCAGTAGCGTCATGGGCTACCAAATCTTTATGCCGAACATCAGTGTAGACCCCAGCAAGATGCCATAGCAGCCCCTGACGGATCTGGACAATGTCCAGGTTGGGAGCCCCCAGGCGCACCTCATACCGTCTGCTTTGGGGGCTCCCCCAATACGCTATTCACCCAAGCGAGTATCCAAGCGAGAGGCATCTCAAAAGATGAAATTACTGTTGTTTCTTGCTCGTCGTATCTTTCAGTCGATCTTTGTACTGTTGGGCTTGTCGATGGTGATCTTTGTCATCGCGCGGGTGATGCCCGGCGACCCAGCCCGTACGGCGCTGGGCGCTCGCGCGCCGCAGTGGGTGGTGGACAGGCTGCGTGAGGATATGCACCTCAACGACCCTCTGACAGTTCAGTATGTGTACTGGCTGCGCGACGCCATGCATGGTGACTTCGGCATCTCGCTGGTCACCCGGCGTGACGTGGCCGACGACGTTAAAGAGTTCTTCCCGGCCTCATTAGAGCTGGTCCTGCTCGCCGGTATCATCACCGCCGTGGCGGGCATCGGCCTGGGTATGCTTTCCGCTCAACACAAGGACGAGTGGATCGACAACGTGGTGCGCGTTTTGTCTTATATGGGCGTGGTGACGCCCGCCTTCGTGTTTGCCATCCTGTTTTTGCTCTTGTTCGGCTATGCGCTCAACTGGCTGCCGACCCTTGGACGGCTAAGCGAGGGGATGCCCAAGCCCCCAACGGTTACTGGCTTTATGACGATTGATACCCTGCTGGCGGGCGATTTCAAGGCTTTCCTCGACGCCGTGGAGCACCTCATCCTGCCTGCCCTCGCGCTGGCGATGGGCTCGATGGCGCAGGAGGCACGCCTCACCCGCGCTACTATGTCCGACAATCTAAGCAAGGACTACATCGCTGCCGAGCGCGCGCTTGGCATACCGGAACGGACGATTATGGGGCGCTTTTTGCTCAAGCCCTCCCTTATTCCCACTGTCTCTATTATGGGCCTTGACTTTGCGGGCAACCTGAGCAATGCCTTTCTGGTGGAGCTTATCTTCAACTGGCCGGGGCTGTCACGCTATGGGATACATGCTATGCTGCGCAAAGACCTGAATGCCATCTCGGCCGTCATCTTGGTGTTGGGGGTAGTCTTTATTACGGTCAATATTCTCGTGGATATAGTCGTCGCACAGCTTGATCCCAGAATACGATTGCGTGCAGCAAGGAGTGATTAGAGCTATGGCCCAACAAGCCACACAGTTAACATCGACTCTGACGATCCAGCAGTTGGAAAAGCTGCGGCGCCAAAGCAGGCGGGAGAGTCTGGGGCGCGCCTGGTACAAGTTCTCGCGCAACCCGCTGTCCATCGTCGGCGGGGCGACTGTCTTGTTGGTGGTGCTGCTGGCTATATTCGCGCCATATGTGGCACCCTACCCGCAGCATGCCAAACCGTTCACCGACTTTGCCCATGCCAGTCTACCCCCAAGCTGGCAATACCTCTTCGGAACGGACGAGATTGGACGTGATATCTTGAGTCGAGTGTTCTTTGGCTACCGCTTCTCACTGAGCATGGGGGTGGTCGTGCTGTCGCTGGTCGTGCCGCCCGGCGTGTTGCTGGGGCTGGTCGCGGGTTATTACCAGGGGACGTGGATAGATACCGTCATCATGCGCATCACCGATATTTTTCTGGCCGTGCCACCACTGGTGCTGGCATTAGCTATCGCTTCCGTGCTGCAACCCAATCTATTTAACGCCATGGTCGCCGTCTCTCTGATGTGGTGGCCCTGGTACACGCGCCTGGTCTACGGGCTGGCGAGTGCCCTGCGCAACGAGTTTTTCGTCAGTTCGGCAGAAGTCACCGGCGCCAGCACGGCTCATATCCTCTTCCGTGAGATTTTGCCCAACTGCGTTTCGCCCATTTTCACTAAGATGAGCCTGGACATGGGCTGGGTGATCATCATCGGCTCATCCCTCAGCTTCGTTGGGCTGGGCGTGCAGCCGCCCAAGCCCGGCCTGGGAACCATGGTAGCTAGCGGGGCCAAGTACCTGCCGGACCATTGGTGGATCTCGGTCTTCCCGGCTCTGGCCATCGTGGTCGTCGTGCTCGGCTTCAATTTGCTGGGCGATGGCCTGCGCGATGTGCTCGCCGCCGAGGGGGTGTAGTATGTCCACATCTCCCTTGCTGGAAATCAAGGATTTGTACGTTCAGTTTAAGGTCTACGGCGGCATCTTAAAGGTGCTGGACGGCGTGAACTTCATGGTTAGCGCCGGGGAGAAGGTGGGGCTGGTGGGCGAAACCGGCTGCGGCAAGACCACCACGATGAAAGCCATCCTGCGCATCCTGCCCATGCCGCCGGCGCATATCGCTGGCGGTCAAATCTTCTTCAAAGGGCAGAACGTGCTCAAGATGAGACAAAGTGAACTGCACAAGCTGCGGGGCAGGGGCATTTCAATGATCTTCCAGGATCCGACCGCCGCCCTTAACCCGGTATTTACGATCGGGCAGCAGTTGATCCCGGTCATTCGACACTCCTTGCCGTCCGGCAGAAGCCTGTCCGGGCGTGAAGTCTATGAGAAAGCCATCGCCCCGTTGAGAGAGGTAGCCCTGGCCGATCCGGAACGTCTGCTCAACAGCTATCCCGTTCAACTCAGCGGCGGCATGCGCCAGCGTGTGTGTATCGGTATGGCGCTTAGTACCGACCCGGAGCTGCTCATCGCCGACGAGCCGGGCACTTCGTTGGATGTCACCATCCAGGATCAGGTTCTGCGGCTGCTGCACAGCCTGGTAGAAAAGAAGGGCACTTCGGTCATCCTCATCACACACACCCTGGGCGTGGTGCGCGAGATGACCGACCGGGTGTACGTGATGTACGCCGGTAATATGGTTGAGGTAGCGCCTACCCACAAGCTTTTCTCAAATCCCCTCCACCCCTACACCCAGGGCCTCATGGAAGCTGTGCCCAAGTTGAGCGGTGGCGGCATCGCCACCGGCATTCCAGGCCGCATCCCCAGCTATCTTAACCCGCCGCCCGGGTGCCGCTTTCATACGCGCTGCCCCCATGTGATGGGCGTCTGCCGGCGCCAGAAGCCTCCCTTTTTCAAGGCTGATGAAGGCCACGAGGTAGCCTGTTTCTTGTACGACCAGAGCGTAGATCAGTATCAGAAGGAGACAGCCACGTTATGACCGATGACACCTTGATGGTCAAGAACCTCAAAAAGTACTTCGTCGTCGACCATCGCGGCCTGGTAAAGCGTGAGCCGATTACAGTCAAGGCGGTGGACGGAATTTCCTTCAGCGTGCGCCAGGGCGAGACCTTCGGCCTGGTTGGTGAATCTGGTTCGGGCAAGAGCACCGTGGCTTACATCGCAGTAGGCATGTATCAGCCCACGCAGGGTACCATCTACTTTCGAGGGCAGGACCTGTTTGCTGACAACCGAGATCGGCCGCTGGTCCTCAAAAAGGAAATTCAAATCGTATTTCAGGACCCCGGTTCATCCTTGAACCCACGGCGTACCATCCAGCAGATTCTGGAGTTGCCATTGCGCATTCACCAGCCCGACAAAGACCGCGTGGAAGAGGTTGTGCGCCTGCTGGATATGGTGGACTTGCCGCCGGAGTACATGCCCAAGCATCCGCAGATGCTGAGCGGTGGCGAGAAGCAGATTGTTGCCATCGCCAGAGCGCTGGCGACGAACCCTTCGCTTATGATCCTGGATGAGCCCACTTCCGCTCTGGATGTCTCGGTGCAGGGCAAGATCATAAACCTTCTCATGAGGCTGCAGCGGGAATTCAATCTGACCTACCTATTCATTACCCACGATTTGAGCCTGATGCGCAATGTCGCCTCCCGGGTCGCAATTATGTATCTGGGAAAGATTTGCGAGGTGGCAGAGGCGGGGGAGTTTTTCCAGGATCCCAAACACCCTTACACGCAGATGCTTCTTTCCTCCATTCCAGTTGTCTCAGAAGAGGAGGAAAAGCTAAAACCCGAAAAGGTCGTATCCAGGGGTGAGATACCAAGCCCGGTGAATATCCCCAGCGGGTGCAGTTTCCACTCGCGATGTCCATATAAGATGGAGATATGCACCAGCGTTGATCCGACGATGGTAGATATCGGTAAAGGGCATACTGTTCGCTGTCATTTATATCCGCCGCCAGCTAACCAGGGCGGCTAAGCCCCAGGTGATCCACCCTCAGTCCCTTCGGGAAATATTTGATGATGAAAGCATCCAGGCACAGGGAGAAATCTGTAGATCCCCTTTTGGGAAAGACAAGCTTAGTGACTTTACCTGCCCGTAGGTCCTCTTCCCCGACCTGTAAATTCCTCTTCCTCCAAGAGGACCTGCGGGCATACTTTATCTACCTGTAGATTCCCCCTCCCCAAGGGGACCTACGGGGCTTATCTTGGCGGTTGATAACGATTTGCGTCGCGGATCGCGCAAACTTTGTTAAGTAACATGCTTATTGTTCCCACAGCCAGCTTTGGCAAGCAACGGCAGGGCTGCGTCCGCAAGTCAGCCATAGATTTCGTAGGAGAGGGTATCAATATGCTGAGAGTTGCTACGGATATTGGAGGTACATTCACGGACCTTGTGTTCGTGACCCCGGATGGTGAGGTCGCCACCGGCAAGAGCCACACCACCCCTGCGCAATTTGAGAAGGGTGTGATGGACGTCATCTCGGCCAGCGACCTAAAGCCGCGCGAGTTCGCGTCCTTTGTGCACGGGACGACGATCGTCATCAACGCCATCACCGAGAGAAAAGGCGCCAAGGTGGGGTTGCTCACGAGTGATGGGTTCCGCGACATCATCGAGATCGGCCGCGGCAATCGCCCCGACTTTTTCAACCTGGAATACCGCAAGCCCAAACCCTTTGTGGATCGTTACTTGCGGCGCGAAGTGAGGGGGCGCATCAACTACAAGGGGATCGAGACCATACCCTTGGACCTTTCCGGGTTGCCGGCCATCCTCGACGATTTCCGGGCCGAGGGAGTCGAGGCTATCGCCATCTGCTTCATCAATTCCTATGCCAACCCGGCCCACGAAGAGGCGGCGCTGGCCAGGGTGAAAGAGCTTTGGCCGGAAGTCTCTGCCGTGGCCTCGTTCCAGATCACGCGCGAGTGGCGTGAATACGAGCGGACCAACACCGCTGTGCTGTCTGCCTACGTGCAACCGATCGCCCACCGCTACCTGGATCGCCTGACCGGCGCTCTCTACGATGCCGGCATGCGCTGCACACCCTATATCATGCAATCCAACTGCGGCGTGGATACCGTCCAGAGCGCGCGCCAGATCCCGATCACCATGGTCGAGTCGGGGCCTGCCAGCGGGATATGGGGCGCTGCGGCGCTGAGCCGGCTGATCGGAGAGCTGGATGCCATCGCCATTGACATCGGCGGGACGACGGCCAAGTGCGGGCTGATTACGGGCGGCCAGGTCAAGCTCAACACCAACTACCTGATCGAACGCCGCGAAGCCTCGGCCGGCTATCCGGTCATGGTGCCGGTCGTCGACCTGGTGGAAATCGGCCAAGGTGGTGGGTCCATTGCCTGGGTGGACGAATTCCAGAGGCTCCACGTTGGCCCGCAGAGTGCCGGCGCCGTGCCCGGTCCGGTATCCTACGGGATCGGCGGCACAGAAGCGACGACCACCGACGCCAACCTGGCGCTGGGCCGTATCAATCCGCACTATTTCTGTGGCGGCACCATGGAGGCCGACATGGACGCGGTGGATCGCGCCCTGGACAAGCTGGCCGCAGCCCTCACCCCCCACCCCTCTCCCCCTGGGAGAGGGGCAAGGGGTGAGGGCCGGCAGGAAGCAGCGCGCGGCATCGTCCGCATTGCCAACAACAACATGGTCAACGCCATCAAGCTGATCTCGATCAATCGCGGCCACGACCCGCGCGATTTTGCGCTGATCGCCTTTGGCGGCGGCGGCGGCATGCACGCCTGCGGCCTGGCCAGGGAGTTGAACATCAAGAAGGTGGTCATCCCCAAGCAATCCAGTGTGTTCTCTGCCTGGGGCATGTTGCTCAGTGACCTGCGCCGCGATTACCTGCAGACCCGGATCGTTGACCTGTCAGCCCCGGGAGCGGCGGCAAAGCTCGACGAGGAACTGCGGCAACTCGAAGAAAAGGCGCTCCAAGAGTACGCTGCGGAGCACATAGACCCGGCGCGAGTGCATTTCCTGCGCTATGGCCGGTGCCGCTACCAGAACCAGGAGCACTCTGTGGAAATCGTCCTGCCCGAGGGCGACATCACGGCTGAGCAGATCAAGGCCATCCGTCAGCGCTTCGACACACACTATGAACGCGAATATACCTACCGGCTGGACGCCCCGGTGGAGCTGGTCGCTTATCACCTGGTCGCCATCGCCGGGGTGGACAAGCTGAAACCAGAGAAACTCCCGACCACAGGGCGGAGCCTTGCGGATGCGGTCAAGGGACAGCGGGAAGTGGATTACGTTGAAGCCGGCGTCCAGCGGGCCACCTTTTACAATGGCGATGCCCTGGAACCCGGCATGAGTTTTGTCGGCCCGGCCATCATCGAAGAGGCCGGCGCCACGACTGTGATCCCACCCGGCCTACCGTGCCACGTAGATGACTATGGCAACTATCACATCCGCACCAACAATCAGGAGGATGCTCATGAACAAGTATGATCCGATTACGCTGGAAATCATCCAGAGCTCGCTGCAGGCGGCTGCGGACGAGATGTTCGCCGCCTTGCGCCGCACGGCCATGAGCGCGATCATCTACGAAGTGCTCGACATGGGCACGGGCATCACCGACAAGAACGGCGAACTGGCTAGTTCCGGGGCCGGCATCCCGGCCTTTGTCGGGGTTTTGGACAAGACTGTCAAGCGGGTACTGGAAAAGTTCAATCAACCAGGCGACATCGAGCCGGGCGACATCTTTATCACCAATGACCCCTATTCCGGCGGCGTGACGCACCTGAACGACGTCGTGCTGACCATGCCGGTCTTCGCCGGCGATGACATCGTGGCCTGGACTGCCAATATCGCTCACTGGAACGATGTGGGCGGCATGGTGCCCGGCAGCATGTCGACCGACGCGACCGAGATCTTTCAAGAAGGTATGATCCTGTCTGGCATCAAGCTCTTTTCCCGCGGCCAGCCCATCTGGCCCGTGTTTGATATCCTCACCTCGAATTGCCGCATGCCCGATTTCCTGACGGGCGATCTGTGGGCCGGCGTGGCTTCGGTCCGGGTCGGCGAGCGCCGTATCCTGGAGATCGTGAACAAGTACGGGAAAGACGTTTTCCTTCATGCCGTTGCAGAGTATCTGGACTATGGTGAGCAGGTCACCCTGGCCGCGCTGAAACGCCTGCCCAAAGGCAAGTACTCCCTGGTCGAACCGCAAGATGCTGGACCGGACTACAAAGTCACCATTGAGATCCGTGACGACGAGTTCATCATTGACCTGCGGGATAATCCTGATCAGGACAAGGGCCCCTTCAACATGAGCCGCGACGAAGCGACTGTTGCCTGCCAGATCGCCTTTAAGGGCATCGTCTCGGCAGATAGGCTGGCTAACGGTGGCACCTTCCGTCCCTTAAAAGTCCTGACGCGCCACGGGAGCGTCTTTGATCCGATCTTCCCGGCGGCTCAGGGCATTTATTACGAGATTACCATCAGGGTGCACGATCTGATCTGGCGCTGTCTGGCCCCACATATGCCCGAGAGGTTGCCCGCAGGCGGATTCGCTTCGGTATGCGGCACGCTCTTTGGCGGCATCCATCCCGATACCGGCCGGAGCTATGCCGTGATTGAACCCGAGTTGGGCGGCTGGGGTGGATCGTCGACCTCTGATGGCAACCCGGGTCAATTCTCTGCGCTGCATGGCGAAACCTACAACTGTCCGGCCGAAGTGGCCGAAGCACGCTACGGCGTGACGGTGGACTATCTCAGCTTCCATGACGAGGATGGCGGCGCCGGCTTCCATCAGGGTGGCAAAGGTGTACGGATTGACTATCGCATCAAGTCCGACAACGCCTGGCTGACGGTGGCCTACACCCGTGACAAGAACCCGCCGTGGCCCCTAAAAGGTGGGCAACCGGGATCGCCCAACCACGTGCTGATCAGGCGAGCCAACGGCGAGACGGAGCGCCACGCAGTGACCAGCGGCTTGACCCTGAACACAGACGACGTCATCCAGGTCATGACCGGCACGGGCGCGGGCTGGGGCGACCCGATGGAGCGCCCCATAGAGCTGGTGAAACAAGACCTAAAGAACGGCTATATCACGCTGGAGCAAGCGAACCGGTACTATGGGCTGGATAAGCGCAGCAGATGACGTCTTCGAAATGCTCGCCTTCTTGGCAACCTTTAACTGCCCAGGAGGTTCTTGAGTTAACCGGCGAATGCGCTGCTCGTTGAGTCGCGTATAATCTCTCTGCGACGGGTGGAGCTGATACTACGGGCAGGAGCAGAGTTTATTCTGGTGGGACTGCTACTGATGAGAACGCCTTAGCTTCACCCGCCCTTTTTTGTAAAAATCAAGTAACTTCTCAGGCCAGATAAACCTTGCGAAGGTTGCGAATAACCCTGCTAACAGGGCAGTTTTCGGTAGATCAAGGTATTTTCGCTCTGAAAGCTCTTGCCAACCTTCGCAAGGGTAGCTGAGTGGTTACAAGTCAGGAGGGAACAGAGATGCATATTCTTTGGATAGATCCAGTGGGCACTGACGTCTTTGACTTGGATACGGCCAGGATTCTCAACGAATTCCGGCGCCCCGAAACCAGCGTAGATGTGATTTCGCTGCCGGATGGCCGTCCCAATCATCTGGAATACCATGCCTATGAGGCTTTGATAATCGGGGATATCGTCCGCATCACCTATGCCATGTCGGATGAATATGATGCGATTGTCATCGGTTGTTTCTACGACGTCGGTTTGCGCGAGGCGCGGGAGGTATCGGGGCGGGCGGTGGTTACTGCTCCCTGCCAGTCTTCTTTGGCGATTGTCAGCCAGTTAGGTAACACCTTCTCTGTGTTGGTCGGCAGGCGCAAATGGATTCCCAAGATGCACGAAAACGTACGTATGTATGGATATGAGCAGCGTATGGCTTCAATGCGCCCTTTAGACTTAGGGGTGCACGACTTCCAGGCGGATCGAGAACGCACCTGTGATCGCCTGCTGGGCGAAGGCCGTAAGGCTGTAGAACAAGACGGGGCAGAGGCGCTTATTCTGGGCTGCACGGCGGAATATGGCTTCCATCAGATTATGCAGGACGAGTTAGGAGTTCCCGTAATTGATGCCGTGTTGGCACCGTTCAAGTTGGCTGAATTGTTGGCGGAAACCGCACACAAGTTTGGTTGGTATCCCAGTCGTAAATGGGGCAGCGAGGCGCCTCCATCTGAAGAGATAGAAGAGTGGAAGCTTTTCAGAGACGCCCTGCCTGTGGGTAATCATTTGAGGCAAGCATGAAAGTCGATCCATTCACCATCGAGATTATCCGAGAACAGTTGACGACGACGTTTGGTAGAAATCGGTTTTTGCCTTGGGGAGCAGCCGGTGGACAGCCAAGACGTACGTAATGAATTATTGACTGTAGATCTGGCCCAGGAAATCTATTGGGTCACCCTGGATCCTGAGTCATTTGAGATAGACGAGGCAGGAACCTATAGCTTGCGAGAAAGGATGGGCAGCAAATGACTGAATTTGGGCAGCGATTAAATAAGTTGCAGGCAGCAGTGGATGCTGCCGGGGTTGATTTAGTCGCCATTGGGCCTATGGCCAATATGCACTACCTGGCGGGGTTTACACCCCACGCCGACGAACGGTTGTGTCTGTTGCTCATTTCGGCTCAAGCAATCAGCGCTGTGGTACCCAAGCTGAATGCAGCCGACTGGTCTGCGCATACAGATATTCCTCCCCATATTTGGCCAGATGATGAGGGTCCCCATGAGGCATTAAAGGCAGCCTTATTAGAAATGCCGCCTGTAAAGAGGTTGGCGATTGATGGAGCTATGCGGGCAGATTTCTTGTTGCCTCTGATGACGGTCACTGCACCCCAAGAAATCATCCCTGTGGAGGCATTGATCGCGCCTTTACGCGCGCGTAAGTCGCCTGAAGAGGTGGAAGCTCTATCGCGAGCAGCAGCCCAGGCAGATCGGGCGATGCAGGCGGCAATCGATGCATGCCGGCCGGGAGTGGCCGAAGCTAGTATCGCATGGGCAGCCGAGGAGGCATTCCGGCTGGATGCTGCGGAAGAGGTGTGCTTTACTCTGGTGGCATCGGGCCCCAATGGGGCGCATCCCCACCATCACAGTGGCAGCCGGCTTTTGCAGCGTGGAGATGCGGTTGTCGTTGATATCGGCGCTTCGCTCGGAGGCTATAAATCTGATATCACGCGTATGGCCTTCCTGGGCGAGCCATCAGCCGAGTTTCTCAAAGCGTACGAGGCTGTGTTAGAGGCGAATGAGCGGGCACGAGCTGCCGTACAGCCAGGAATAACCGCCCAAGAACTTGATGAGGTAGCACGTGGCACTTTAGATGCGGCAGGTTATGCCGAGTATTTCGTCCATCGCACCGGTCATGGCCTGGGACTGGAGATACACGAACCTCCGTGGATTATGGCTGGCAATGAACAACTGCTCGAGGAAGGAATGGTCTTCAGTGTTGAGCCGGGAGTCTATATCCCTGGCCAATTTGGAGTACGCATTGAAGACATTGTGGTTGTCACCGAGACAGGCGTACGAACCTTGACCGGTTTCGATCACCAATTGGTTATCAAACAATAAGTTCACAATGGGGTGCAACAAATGGTCAAACTGACTGTGATGTACAATCTACCTCCAGGTGCCGATCACGAAGAGTTCGTTCGTTGGCGCACCACTGAGCATCAAGAAGAGAATATGGCGATCCCTGGAATCATCGAGAGCGATTTCTACGTCGTCAAAGAAGCGTGGCAGCGTGAGGACCTTCCTTATCGCTATGTGACAGAGGCTTATTTCCCGGATATGGAGACCTTCCGCAAGTCGTTCTTTGACCCGGAGTACCAGCAAAAGCTGGCGGAGTCTTTGAAACTGATTGTTGACCCACTGTTCCTGATCTCGGAGGAGGTGTTGAGCGCATCTGCTGGGTGATATCAACTTTGACATCGAACTGAATATTGTATATAATAGGCCCTTGAAAACGATATCATGATATCGTTTTCAAGGGCCTCTGATCTCATGGTTCACCACTTTTTTGCTTCTCACTGCTCAAGGAGGAGCCATTGCCCACCATTAACGATGTCGCCAGGCGGGCAGGTGTGTCCCCCGTAACCGTCTCTCGTGTCATCAATGACACCGGGAACGTCAGCTTGGCGACCCGAGAGAGGGTAGAGCGCGCTATCGAGGAATTGGGTTACGTACCCAATGTGGCGGCAAGGAGCCTTCGATCCAGGCGAACCCATTCGTTGGCTTTGGTTGTCCCCGACATTACGAATGCGTTCTGGACCACGGTAGCACGGGGCGTCGAAGATACAGCGCAGAGCCGTGGCTATTCAGTTTTCCTCTACAATACCGATGAAAACCCTTCTAAGCAGCTTCGCTACCTGGATGTTCTCGTCAGCCAGGGTGTAGAAGGCGTGATCATTGCCCCCTATGATTCTGATGCACGCAACCTGGCCAAACTAAGGAGTCGAAATCTGCCCACGGTTGTCATTGACCGGCAAATCAAGGGCTGGGATGTCGATTCGGTCCGTGGCGATTCTATCTCTGGCGCCCGGGCTCTGGTTCAGCATCTGATCAGTTTAGGCCACAAGCGAATTGCGATGATTTCTGGCCCTATAAATGTCTCGACAGCGGAGGATCGCATTGCTGGCTATTGTTTCGCCTTAGCTGAGGCAGGAATTCCTCTCGACCCCCGCTTGATCAAGCAGGGAGAATTTCGAGCCGTCTCCGGCGAGCGCCTGACGTATCAACTATTGGACGAAGGACTCGACGCCACGGCTATCTTCGCTGCCAACAACGCCATTGCCATGGGAGTGATTGACGTCTTAGAGAAACGAGGACTACGTATTCCGCACGATATCGCCCTCGTCTGTTTCGACGACTTCCCCGATGCTTCTCGCTTCTTTCCATTCCTTACTGTCGTCGCCCAACCTGCCTACGACATAGGCGTCAACGCTGCCCAGCTTCTGCTGAGCCGGTTAGACGCCGGGTTGAATTTGCCACCCCGACACATTGTATTGCCCACACGTCTCATGATTCGCTATTCCTGCGGCAGCAAGCTAAAAGACCATGCAGATTGCATTCTGAGCTTGCCGATCCCTAATGGCATCAAGACGCAGAGTATTCTGGTGAAACCGCTGAGTCTCGAGGAGAGGCGCGATTATTCGGCTTGTGTTACAGGCGGAACCATCCTGCCATCCAGAAGAGAAGTGCGCCTGTCGGACTACGACAAATCCGACGTCAATCGTCTGCTTAAGGCGGTCCGGCATCAAGAGGCGGATCGGGTGCCACACCTGGAGTTCTGGGTGACCAGCCGGTCGGTCTACGAATATGTCTTGGGGCGTAAGCTTGGCTATGAGATAGTAGATGCCTGGGTTGATAGTCAGGCTATCGCCCCCGAGGATCAGGTGGAGTTTGCCCTACGCCTGGGGACAGATGCTGTCGTTTGTAATTTCTACTGGCGACCAAACAACGTATTTGAGACAGCCACGGATGGCAGCAAATACTACCTGGACGGCACGATTAAAGCCTGGGCCGATTTGGATGATCTGGAGCCTCCACCGCCATTGGCCGACCAGCTAAGCCACCTGGAACGCTATCTGCGCGCTGCTCAAGGGACCGGGGTGGGCGTTATTGCTAATTTCACCTCTTTCTTCGACAGTGCCATGCGGGCCATAGGCATAAACGACGCCCTTTATATGTTCTACGACGACCGGCCGTTGCTTGAGAAGCTGATGGACATCCTGTTAGGGCACCAGGAGAAGGTGGTGCGGGCAGTTTGTGACCGTTTTGCCGAAGATCTGGCTTTCGTTCTGGTCAACGATGATATTGCTCATAACGCCGGTTTGATGATTCACCCGGATATGTTTATGGAAATTTTTCCCCATCGTATGCAGGGGCTGATCGCCCCTGCCAAAGAGCACGGGAAGTTGGTGGCTATGCATACCGGCGGCAAGATGGATAAAGTGTTGCCGATTTTGTATGATATTGGATTTGATATCGTGCATCCCATTGAGCCCGAGTCTAACAATTTCTTCGAGGTTAAGAAGGTGTGGGCGGGCAAGCTGGCCTTTGTGGGCAATGTCCCCACCTCCCTGTTGGCTTATGGCTCCAAAGAGGAGATTGAAGAGAAGGTGCGAGAATACTGTGCCACACTGGGGCCTGGTGGGGGGTATGTGCTGGGCCCCGCCACCAGTATTATGGAGGGCATTCCCCCGGAAAACTTTGTAGCAATGACGCAAGCCGTACACAAATATGGCCGTTACGGGTCTTTAGGCCTATAAGTTTAGCCAAGGGCTTGCTTCGGGCCTGACACCAGACCTGGAGACAGATACCAGAATTCCGTAGAAAGGAGCATAAGTCGTTATGAGTCTCGAAACCATTTATGAAGCAATCCTGAACGGAGATGCCAAGAAGGCAGATGCCGAGGTGGCGGCAGCCCTGGCGGCCAACACGCCGCCGGAAGACATCCTGTACAAGGCCTGCATCCCGGCCATGGAGGAGGTGGGACGTCTCTTTGAAGAAGGGGAGAAGTTCGTGCCCGAAATGCTCATCTCGGCGCGAGCTATGCAAGCGGCCATGAATCTCTTGAAACCACGCCTGGCGCAGGCGAATATCATGACGCTGGGGAAAGTGGTGGTGGGCACTGTGGCCGGTGACTTGCACGACATCGGCAAGAACCTGGTGGGCATGATGCTGGAAGGGTCCGGGTTTGAAGTGATTGACCTGGGCACGGATGTGGGTCCGCAGAAATTTGTGGATGCGGTGCGGGAACACGGGCCGCAGGTTATCGGCATGTCGGCGCTTTTGACGACGACGATGCTCTCAATGGGGGCCACCATTGAGGCATTGACGGAAGCAGGGTTGCGTGACCAGGTCAAGGTGCTGATAGGGGGTGCTCCCATTACCCAGGATTTCGCCGATAAGATCGGCGCCGACGGCTTTGCGCCTGATGCCAGTAGCGCCACCCGTAAGGCAAAAGCGTTGCTAGCTGCTGCTTAGCTAAACGTTCGCCTTCAGCTTTGCGCTTGTCGTTCATAGATTTTGAGCTCTGGCAAGAAGCTGAAGGCGATTGTTTTGCACTTGTCCAGGAATAACTTGGTGCTTTTGCGATCGGTTTACACGTGATTTGCCGATTTAAGTGCAATGTCATTGTCGGACAGGTACTTTGCACTTGAAGTGCCCGAAGGGGCCTGCGAGCAGTATTTGCCAGAGGTCTCTGCTGCTGTAAAAAGGGAGGCTACAGTGACTAAGACCAGAAATTTCCTGGCGTTTGACCTTGGGGCTGAGAGCGGTCGGGCTGTCATAGGACGCTTCGATGGCGAACGCCTGGCTTTAAAGGAAATCCACCGCTTTCCTAATGGCCCTGTGCGCGTATTTGACAGCTTGTATTGGGACGTCCTTCGTCTCTTTAACGAGCTCAAGCGTGGACTGGCTAAGTTCATCAGCGAATATGGCCACGAATTGACGAGCTTTGGCATCGATACTTGGGGCGTCGACTTTGCCCTGCTTGATAAGCATGGCATTCTGCTGGGCAACCCTTATCACTATCGAGATGTCAGGACCGACGGTATGCTCGAAGAAGCTTTTCGGCGAGTGCCTCGTGAGGAGATCTTCGAGCAGACCGGCATTCAATTTATGCAGATCAACACGCTGTATCAGCTTCTGTCAATGGGTGTTCAAGCGTCACCACTGCTATCGGCCGCCGATACGGTGTTGATGATGCCGGATCTGTTCAACTACTGGTTCACCGGCAAGAAGGTCGGCGAGCGGACGATTGCCAGCACCAGCCAATGTCTGGACCCCAACACAGGTAATTGGGCTAAATCGTTGGTCGAAAGGATGGGGATTCCTTCCCACATCTTTCCGGAAATTATCGAGCCGGGCACCGTGTTGGGAGAGCTGTTGCCAGCTATTGCCGAGGAAACTGGTGCCAAGGGTGTCTCTGTAATAGCTCCAGGCTGTCATGATACCGCGTGCGCTGTCGCGGCTGTCCCGGCCGAGGATAACAACTATGCTTATCTCAGTTCTGGCACATGGTCGCTCATGGGCGCTCAATTGACCCGTCCGATCATCACGACCAAAAGTCGGGAGTACAATTTTACCAACGAAGGCGGGGTGTGCAACACCATTCGTTTTCTGAAGAACCTGATCGGGCTGTGGACAATCCAGGAATGTCGTCGCGTCTGGGCTGCCCAGGGTGAGCCTCTTTCCTATGATGAAATTACCTATCTGGCCGAGACGGCGCCCTCCTTCAGCGCAGTTATAGATATGGATGCTGGTGAATTTCTATCGCCAGGTGATATGCCATCTCGTATCCGTGAGTTTTGTATGCGAATGGGCCATGAGCCGCCCGAAAGCAAGGGGGCTGTGGCTCGCACAGTGCTGGAGAGCCTGGCACTGAAGTACCGTTGGACGCTCGAAAAACTGGAAGAACTATTGGGATCTCGCCTGGAACCGCTGCATATCGTGGGTGGCGGTTCCCAGAATCAACTGCTCAATCAATTTACAGCGGATGCGATAGGCCGTCCGGTGGTAACTGGTCCTGTCGAAGCGACGGGAGTCGGCAACGTACTGATGCAGATGCTCGCCCTGGGCTATATTGCGTCTCTTGAAGATGGCCGCGAGTTAGTACGCCGGTCGTTTGCGATGAAGACCTATCTGCCTCGCGAGACGACTGCCTGGGACGAAGCGTACGGGCGCTACCTCAATCTCATCGAAGCCAGTTGAAAAGGCGTGGGGCCCGCCTGGGCAGCCTGGCCCGTAGGTCCCCCCTGGGGAAAAGGCTGCCCCACTCCACTTTTCAGACACCTGTTGCAATTGCGACAATCATGCTCCAATATTAAGATCCGATTTAGTTCCGGAAAGTCTAAGGAGGATACCCAAAATGGCCAGTATAAAAGATATCAAAATGAAC
>JAHELX010000403.1 GCA_024643945.1 Anaerolineales bacterium | reverse complement strand
CCGCTCCTTTCGGGTCGCCTGGGCATACCGTTTCTTCATTCGGCCGAGATACTTTCGTCGTTCATCAATGCTCATCTTGTCATCGGTGGACATAGCTCCCTCGGGAACATCATCTTTTGAGAGAACTATACACCTCCGGTAACATTCTAAATGAGTTAATGCGCAGCTTTGAGTTTTTGTCGAAATTGTACTATAATAAAAGTGGCTAGTGCACAGAGCTTCATCCGTATGTAAAGCATGCCGGATCCGCTCTGTATGCAGCCTCATCACGAGGAGATACCGCTTTCCGCCAAGTCAGCCGGTGTCTCCTTTTTCTCTTTTGCGCTTGTTTTGTACCTGGTCTCAGCCGGAATTCAGTGGGATAGGCAGTTGAGTCATACCTCCGACCAGTCCTATCTAGGTATATACAACATCATGCGTCATTCTTAGCCACTTTAGCTGCAAGCACAAACCTCTCTATGTTCTGCACATGTAGCTTGATCACTTCTCTAAGCCTCGCAACATCCCGAGCCACGATGGCTTCGACAATCTGTTTTTCCTCCTCCCTATGTTGGACCACATAATGATCTGGTTTAGATTTTCTAAGAGCCTTAACAAACAACACGCCAAGGACGCCTTGCACTTGACTATGAAGCCTTTGCAAAACTCGATTGCCAGCAATTTGGGCGCAATAATCGTGAAGACCACTCGCTGACAGCTCGTCTAGGGGCTGAGTCGTAAACCAACGCAGCTTATCAATTTCTTGCGAGGTAGCATTCTGGATCACCGCCTCGGCCATGTGCAACTCCAGACAGAGGCGAGCCTCGCACAGCTCCTTCACGTCCCCCTCATAGGGATCAACGACAAAAACTCCCTTGTGAGCGATGATTTCCACCAGACGACTTTCACTCAGTCGATTGAGTGCCTCTCTTACCGGCGTTGAACTCACGCCAAAGTCTTCAGCGAGCTCCCTAATATGCAGCCTGCTGCCGAAATCAAGTTCACCCTCAATTATCTTCGATTTGACGGCTAGGTAAACATCGTCACTGTAACTACGAGGTGTAATGCCCATTTACGACCCCTCTTCTACGCTGAGTCGTACAGGAGATGATAGATTTGATATATCATGCAACATATATTATATATCATTTGTTGAGTTTGTCAAGCCCTGACAACAGCAATTCTAAATATAGCCGTATGGTATAATAGACAAGGGAAAAACAGTAACAGCAAAAGTCACGTACAAAAATATTATGACAATATACTAATTTGTAACAGTTCCTACAGTCGTAATGTTATGACCTTGCTTGAGAAAGGCTATAATAAGGAAGCCAATCTCAAGAGGTCAGACCCATGCGAACAGTCAAAGACAACCGCAATTTACCCAAGCGCTATTATCGCCCCGAACAGGAACGGTGTCCGCACTGTCATCGGCTACTTAATCGCTTGATCAAAATTGCCAGCCTCCACCGGCTCTATGCTGAACAAGTCACCCGTTTGAAACGTCAACGAGGTTGGCTGATCGACCTACAACGGCTCTTAAAACCGACCCAAGAGAAGTCTGATCCCAAACCAACGGGACAGGCAGTTGAAACGCAAGTTGATCGTTATTTGCTTGAGTTAATTCAGCGTAGCGACTTGGATGAAGTAGACTGCACGATCGCTCAACATCTCATTACTACGTTTCGCAACCTCTGGTGGGGCTTATTTGTCTGCTACGACGTGCCTGATTTGCCCGCAACCAACAATGACCTGGAAAGCTTCTTCGGACGAGCGAAAACCAACCAGCGCCGGATTACTGGTCGCAAGAGTGTCAACAGTTTTGTATTACGTTATGGGACCTATGCAACCTTTGTTGACCTATCCGAGTCCAAAGCTGATTTGTTGGCCAGGCTCTCACAAGTTGACCGAACCACTTATCGGCGAGAACGCCAGCAACTGCAATGCATCTTGGCTGAACGGCAAGACTACCATCGCTTTTGCCACAAAATGCCAGAATTCGGCGGAAAATGGTTGAGAGCAGCCAGGAAATGCAGTATAATAGGTACAAGAAATCACGGCTCATGTAGGGATGCTGGCTTAGCTTGCTGCGACCAACGGGGGCTCCCACGACCACACAACACGCCTGTCTCCCATACCTACATCGATCACCGACCGAGAGTGCATTCCCTCTCAGCACGCCGCCTGGTCCAACGGGTGGTGTTTTGATCTATCCCAGCTTCAGAGACGGTTATATAGGCATCTACGGCAGCCCAAAGTCATATGACGGAGCCAGGAACCAGGCACCGGCTTTGAGACCTGAGATCAAAAACAATGGCTGACTTACTACAAGAACGGTATCGGCTCGAACGGAAGATCAGCAGCAAAGGCAGCTTTGGCGACGTCTGGTTGGCCACCGATACCTTTCTGGATCGCCCGGTGGCCCTCAAATGTCCGAGGGCCACGGACGATCCGATCCGTAGAGAACGCATCCTGGTCGAAGCCCGCATGCTGGCCCGTTTGAATCACCCCCATATCACCCAGATCTATGATGCCTTCTTTGACGAGGACGAAAACAACCTGTACCTGGTGATCGAATTCGTCGACGGCAAGGATCTGTCCGACATCATCGGCGCTGGGACTCCGCTTCCGCTCGACATCGTCCTTGAAATCGCGCTGGGCATTCTTGAAGCTCTAAGCTATGCCCACCAGCAAGGGCTGGTGCACCGCGATCTCAAACCGGCTAACGTGATGATTGGGGATGACGTCAAACTGACCGATTTCGGTCTGGCCACCCTCCGCTCGATTCTGCAAAAGGGAGCCGGCTTTGTGGCCGGCACTCCCGCTTACATGGCTCCCGAGCAAATCGAGGGGCGAGCCATTGACGGGAGGGCTGATCTGTACGCGCTGGGCGTTCTGCTATTTGAAATGATCACGGGTGGGCGACTCCCCTTTGAATATACGGACCAAACTGAGATGCTGGACGCCCATCTCCACGCCAGTCCGCCCCCTGTCAGCGAGTTCGCGCCAGCAGTTCCACCTCAACTTGAGGAGCTTGTCTCGCGCCTTTTGGCGAAAGACCCCGAGGACCGCTTTCCTTCAGCCGAGGCCGTGATGGAGGCCCTGGAGGCTGTCCAGGTTGCTCCTGCCGTGGGCAACTTACCCCTCCAACTCACCCCTTTCGTCGGCCGAGAAGAGGAACTGGCCCAGATTCAGGAGCGCCTGCAGGACCCCGCTTGCCGGCTACTGACCTTGGTCGGGCTGGGCGGGAGCGGAAAGACGCGCCTGGCCCTGGAAGCGGCCGCGCCCCAAGTTGACAACTACCCCCACGGCGTCTGCTTCATCTCGCTGGCGCCGCTTGATTCTGTTGACAGCATCGTACCCACCGTAGCTGAGGTCCTGGGGTTCCGCTTCTACGACGAGGGCGAACCCCAGCAGCAACTGCTTGATTATCTACGCCAGAAGCGCATGCTGATCCTATTGGACAACTTTGAGCACCTGGTCGAGGGCGCGGGCCTGGTGACCGACATCCTCCAAACAGCCCCAGAGGTCAAGGTCCTGGTCACCTCGCGGGCCAGGCTAAACGTGGGTGGTGAACACCTTTTCCCTGTTGCCGGGATGCAGTTTCCGGATCGGCAGAGAGACGAGGATATTGAGCGATACAGCGCCGTCGAGCTGTTCTTACAGAGTGCAAGTCGGGTACGGCCGAGCTTTGAACCCAGGGCTGACGAAATGTTGGACATAGCACGCATTTGCCGCCTGGTGGAGGGCATGCCGCTGGCGATCCTGCTGGCGGCGGCTTGGCTGGAGATGCTGACTCCCTCTGAGATTGTGGTCGAGATGCGGCAGAGCATCGACTTCTTGGAGACGGACCTGCACGACGTCCCTGAACGCCAGCGCAGCATGCGGGCCGTCTTTGACCATACGTGGAATCTGCTCACCGAGCGAGAACAGGAGCTGTTCGCGGGGCTGTCTGTCTTTCGGGGTGGCTTCACCCGGGAGGCGGCCCGAGAGATTACCGGTGCGTCTTTGCGTGATTTGATGGCACTCGTCCATAAATCGCTGCTGTACCGGACGGCGAGCGGAAGATATGATGTGCATGACCTTATAAGACAATACGCAGCCGAAAAGCTCAGAGAATCACCCGCTGCTGGCGAGGCGGCACGTGACCGGCACAGCGTCTACTTTACGACCGCATTGCAGAGGTGGGAGGCAGACCTCAGAGGTCCTCGGCAGCAAACGGCGCTGGCAGAGATGGACGCGGAGATAGAGAACGCACGGCACGCCTGGGACTGGGCGGTGGAGCGGGCGCCGCTGGAACGACTGGATCAGGCCGTCGTGGCGCTGTGGCGCTTTTATGGGTGGCGAGGGCGGTTTCAGGAGGCAGAGGTGGTATGCCGTACAGCGGCGGAGAAACTGGCTGCGAGAGTCTCTGAATCTCCGCAGGCGTCCGGTGACGAGCTACGGGTACTGGCCCAAGTCTTGTCAGTTCGAAGTAACTTCAACTGGCATATGGGACGCACCGAGCTCTGCAGCCAACTGCTGCGGCAAAGTCTGGCCTTATTGGAGCGGTCGGGTTTAGACGACCGGGATACTCGACTGGGAAAAGCATACACCTTGTACGAAATGGGACTTGTGGCGTCTGACTCCGACCGGGTCGAAGCCAGACGCTTCTACGAACAAAGCCTGACCCTGTTCCGCACGTTAGATAACCAATGGGGGACGGCCCTAGCGCTGTATGCATTGGGCGAGGTAGCCCAGAGTCTGGGCGCCTATGCCGAAGCCAGGCACTTTCACGAAGATGGCTTGGCGATTCGACAGGCGCTGGGTGACCAAAGGACCCTTGCAGCTTCACTTGCAGGGTTAGGTGCCATCGCTATGCGCCAGGGAGAATTTGAGGAGGCTGAAGGTCTGCTGCGGGAGAGCATCGCCATCCACCAGGAAATCGGCAATCGGGCCGGCATTGCAGATGGTCTCTCCAATTTGGGTACGACGCTCATATTTCTCGGCAGGTTTGCCCAGGCTTCTTCACTTCTTCAGGAAAGCGTGGCGGTCTATGACGAGCTGGGTTTCCGCCGTGGCCTGGCCTATTCGACCACGGCGCTGGGCCACGCAACGGCGCATTCGGGCCAGTACGAGCAAGCGCGTGTTCAGGGGCAATTGGGCCTTGCTCTTTCCCGAGAGATTGGCTACCGGCAGGGGATCGGCATCTCCTGCTGGGTGCTGGGCTTTATTACACTGGCTGAGGACGCATACGCGGAGGCCGAGCAGCTCTTGCAAGAAAGCGTCGCTGCTTTCCGGGAGCTTGGGCAACGGGATGATCTAGGATCTGTTCTCGGCTTTCTGGGAATGGCGTTATGTGGGCTGGGCCGATCCTCTCAGGCGAGGCAACCCATTTGCGAGGCGTTGCGGATAGGATCTGAGATCCGGGGCTTCGTGCCGAGGTTGTCAGCGATACGCGCGATGGCCCTGCTCCTGACCAACCAAGGTGATCCGGAACGGGCGGTGGAACTGTACGCCCTGGCGTCCCGCTACCCGGCTGTGAGTAACTCCCGCTTGTCTGAGGATATTGTCGGAAAGCACATCAGCGCCGTCGCCGCTGGCTTGCCGCCGGAGGTAGTCGCAGCGGCGCAAGAGCGTGGCCGGGCGCAAGACCTGGAAGCTACCGTGGCGGAGCTTTTGGCTGAGCTAGAGTCCTAACAGCGTTTCTTTCCCCGACAGATCCACAAGGGTACGCCCCAGTTTGCCCACTGGGTGCTTCGCTTAAGCACCCGGTGATAAGCCCGCGCACTCAAATGTTGAATGCTTACTGAGAGAGCAAACCTTTGGCCCGGTATTTTTGGTATGTTTCCTCCAGCCAGGGTTGAATCGCATCTCCATGTACCAGGGTTGCCAACTCATCCTCCAAACGGCTGGGCTCCAGTAACACCAACCAACCTTCGCCGTAGGGATCGCGATTGACCAATGTGG
>JAHELX010000402.1 GCA_024643945.1 Anaerolineales bacterium | reverse complement strand
TCCATTTCTGAAGTCTGTGCTACGTTAGGCCGCTACTTAAACTTGAATCCTACTAATAACGAATATTGGCTAGAGCATTGGTTAGCTTCGTGCCAAGAGGTGTTTCCACGTAAGTAGTGAAACAAAAAATCTTAACCAAATCTCACATCCAGTATACACCAATAATTGCCCCAAATCAATGGACCAATTGGACAAAAAATGCAGAAACGCCCCCAGAAACTGCTGACCAGGTGCGTGAAGCCATCTGGCTCAAGCACTACTCCATCCGCACCGAGGAAGCCTGAGTCGCCTGGATCAAACCTCATCGTCAAGAACAATTAAGAACGCCCTGGACATCAGCCCAAGGCGTTCCAAAAAGCGTGCCTTAAATTTTCTAATGCGCGACCGCTGAACCTATTCGGGACGACCGCACCGATGATTAGAACACTACGGGAAATAGCGATAGATGTCTTTACGGTGCAGGAAACGCACAAACGTGACGGTGTCCCTTTCTATCAATAGGCCTAGTCTGTATTCCCCCATTCGGATGCGATAATAGCTTGCATCGCCACGCAGTTTCCTCAAGCCTTCTATCTCCTGAAGACCCTGGGCCTGCTCTACTGCCTCAATGAGTTCCTTCACCTTGGCTCCCAATGACTTATCTTTGATCTTCTTGAGGTCTCGAGCAAAGCTGGCTTTGAATTCAACCTTCAAGCCACACCCTCCAGAATCTGGAGTATCTCTTCTCTGCTAACTGTCTCGGTGGCTTCACCTTCTTTGATGGCGTTGATCAAAGCCAGGTCTTCCATTGCTTCGGCCATCAGTTGACGAAAAATGTCCTGCCGCTCTTCAAGCAATTCGAGGATCGCTTGTTTGAGCAAGTCCTTAATGTGTTGTTCTTCAACGCTAAGGTGTGCCATATCCAAACTCCTACCTACGATGGGAATGCTCCCAGAATACAAGCGAATTTATCCCAGAGCAATCGCTGACGCCCTCATTGTACAGTAAGATACCCTTTCTGCCAATCACAGGGAAGTATCCCATGAAGCAACGCCCTAAAAGTCTGCTCGATCAGGTGCGCGATGCCATCCGGCTCAAACACTACTCCATCCGCACCGAGGAAGCCTACGTCGCCTGGATCAAACCTCATCGTCAAGAACAATAAAGAACGCCCTGGACATCAGCCCAGGGCGTTCCTATAAGTATGTCTTAAAATTCCTGATCTGCGACCGCTGAACCTATTCAGGGCGACCGCGCCGATAGGTCCCCCTTGGCGAAGGGTCCGCCCCTACACCACCCTTCCAATCTTCCACCCTTCCACCCTTCCAATCTTCCAATCTTCCAATCTTCCACCCTTCCAAATCTCCTATCGTCCATCCCGCTTCAGCGTTTTGACCACCTTCCCCTGCCCGTCAACCACATCCACGACAATGGGCATCTGGCCCAGGGCGTGGGTGGAGCAGGAGAGGCAGGGGTCGTGGGCGCGGATGGCGGCCTCGACCCGGTTCAACAGCCCCTCGCTGATCTCCTGGCCGGCAGTGATGTAGGTCTTGGCCACGCTGTCCACCGCCTTGCTCATGGCCCAGTTGTTGTGCCCGGTGGCCACGATCAGGTTCACGCGCTCCAATTGGCCGTTGGCGTTGGCCCAGTAATGGTGAAATAGCGTCCCGCGCGGAGCCTCAATCACACCGACTCCTTCGCCGCTGTATTCCTGGCGGGTGTTCAGGATGTCGGTGCTCAAAATGTCGGGATCGTCCAGCAACACGTTTACCCGCTCCAGGGCAAAGACGGTTTCAATCAGGCGCGCATAATGATAATAGAGGGTATTTTCCACCGGCTTACCGTCGTTGAGCGCTTTGAAAGCTTTCAGTTCTTCGTCGGCGAGGGGCGTGTCGATCTTCTCGGCGACGTTCAAGCGCCCCAACGGTCCCACGCGGTAGACGCCGCCGGGCCAGCCCATCTTCTTGTAATAGGGGAACTTGAGGTAAGACCAGTCTTCCACGTGCTCGGCGATGTAGTCCAGGTACTGGCGGCCATCGAACTCTTCCAGGCGCTTGCCGTTGGCATCAATCAGCCGGCAAGGGCCTTCGTAAAGCTCCAGGCCCCCTTCTGGGGTGACCAGGCCGAAATAGCCGGAGGGGAAGACGGCGAACTTTTCCACGTCCTCCCGATTCTTCTCCGCCCAATCCTTCATGACCGATAGGCCGAGCTGGGTGGTCTGAAGAGCCTCATCCACGCCGGCCATGATGGCGTCGCGCTCGGCCGGCTTCAAGGCCTTATTCACGCCGCCCGGCACGGCAAAGTTGGGATGCACCTTGCGGCCGCCCAGGGTGCGGATGATTTCCTGGCCGAACTTGCGCAGTTTGACCGCCTTGACCGCCACCTCGGGGTTGGCCTGGATCAGGCCCACCACGTTTCTGCCGGCCGGGTCGGCGTCGAAGCCCAGCAGCAAGTCGGGACCGGCCAGCTCGAAGAAGTGCATGCCGTGGCTCTGGATTATCTGACCCATGTGCATCAATTCTCGCAGCAAGCTGGCAGGGCGGGGCGGCGCTGCGCCTACGACCTGATCGCAGGCCTTGGCCGAGGCCAGGTGGTGGCTCACCGGGCAGATGCCACAGATGCGGGGAGTGATCATGGGCATCTCGAAGACCATGCGGCCTTCGCAGAACTTCTCGAATCCTCTGAACTCGTTGACGTGGAAGTAAGCCTGCTCAACACCGCCCTTCTCATCCAGGTGAATGGTGACCTTGGCGTGCCCTTCGATTCTCGTTACCGGTTCAATCGTGATCTTTTGTGTGCTCATATCCATTTTCCCCTCATCAATCCCAGTGAAGCTTTTCGTCTTTGATTTCCGGGATGCGCCCCTGGGCCAGCTCGCTCAAGGCATAGTAAATCGTCTCAGCATTCGGTGGGCATCCCGGGATGAAGACGTCCACATCCACCACCTCTTTCAGTGCCCGAACCGGGGTAGGTACGCCCAGCTCAGGGCTGGTAGGCACCTTGCCCTCTGCGTCGGTGCTTTCGGTCTCGACGTATGCCCGGCGCAGCGCGTCTTCCAATTTGAAGAAGTTGCGCATGGCGATCACGCCGCCGAAGACCGCGCAATCTCCCATGGCCACCAGAATCTTGCAGCGCTTGCGCATCTGGTGGGCAACTTCCTCGTTGGTTGTCGTGTTGACGGCTCCGGTCAAAATCCCGACATCCACCCCATCTTCGTCCGGCTTCTTGAGGTCGGTGATGGGCGTGGCTCTGATATCTACCAGCTTCGCGATTTCCACGATGCGTTCGTCCATGTCCAGTAACGACATGTGGCACCCGGCACATGCCGCCAGCCAGTCACTTGCAATCTTTGGTTTAGTCACCTCGACACTCCTTTGCTGATGTCAGTAATCAGGGATCAGGGATCAGGAATCAGTGATTAGTGGTCAGTAAGCAGTAGTCAGTGAGCAGTGGTCAGTAAGCAGTGGTCAGTAAGCAGTGACCACTGCTCACTGAGTCCTGATCCCTGAGTCCTGAGTCCTGAGTCCTGGGTCCTGGTTCCTGATCACTGTAGTAGTAGGAACCCGGCCTCGCAGCGCTTTCTTCCAGTCGGCGTTCAGGTTAAAGCCCATGTTGGCGGCAATGGTCTCCAGGATTTTGACGTTAGACCAGACTTCGCAGGGAGGGGTCAGGCTCCAATGGGCCTCCTGTAAGCGCCCTTCCAGGTTCAGATAATGTCCTCCCTGCTCTGCCCACATTTCTGCCGACAGTACCACATCCGCCATCTCGGTCACCGGCGAGACGTAACTGGCCTGCACGGCGATGAAAGGTGCTTGCTCCAGGCGTTGCAGCAAACGCTGGCCCACCTTATCATCTCCCAGAGCCAGGTAAACTGCCTGGTGACCGTTTATCTCAAACGTCTTGTCCAGCCCGTACATGTAGGCAGCCATGCTATTCGCCTGCCCTTTGGTGCCGATGATGGCGGAGCGGCTGTCGGTTGATGCGCCCACCAGGCGTGCCAGTTCGATCAACGCTTCCAGAGCCTGGGATGAGTCGTGGCGCGTGATGCCCTTACCATAGACGAAAGCTGGCCTTTCCGATGTGGCAATCAAACGTCCCACTTCGCGGATGGTCCCCTCGGGGATGCCCGTCGCCTGGCTGACGATGTCTGGAGCGTGCTTGACCAGCTCGGGGAGCTGTGTTATTTTACCCCTGGCCAGCCCCGAGTCCACAATGGCAGCCATAATCCCCTTCAGTAACTCCTGATCCGTGCCCTTTTCCGGGCGGAGACTGTAATCCGCGATTTCGCCCAGACCGTTATCGTAAGGATCGATCACGATCAGTTTCGTCCCATGGGGCAAGGCACGCTTGACGAAGAAGCCGGCGACCTGGTGGTTTTCAATCAGATCCACGCCAATGGCAACCACACAGTCTGCTGACTTGAGTATCTCCAGGTTCCCCTCAAAAGGCCCGCCGGCGTTTTGCGCCACCTGCCCGGGCAAAGCAACCGTCACCCCTTCTTCGATGCTGGTCACCATCTCGCTGCCCAGTTTCTCCGCAAAGAGTTGCTTAAAGAGGTGAAGGGCTTCATTCGGCAGCCGCGTCGAAGCCAGAGCGGCGACGCCATCCCCGTTCCTGCCGGCGAGAGGCTTCAGCCGGGCGACGACGTGATCCAGCGCCTCTTCCCAGGTGGCGGCCTTCAACGCGCCATTTCTGCGCACGAGGGGGGTTACGATGCGCTCGCGATCCTCACTCAATGGCAAAAATCGTCCTATCTTGCACAGGATGCCTTCATTTACCGGTGCATTCCAGTCGCCATCGATGCGCAACAGGTGGTTGTCACGGACGGCCAATTCGACCCCACAGCCGACGCTGCATCCGACGCAGATAGTTTTGACCCGCTCCACCTCTTTCTCTCGACCGCGATAAGCACTCAATCTATCAATGAGCGCGCCGGTGGGGCACACCTGCACACAGGTGCCGCAGGACACACAAGTACTTTTGCCCAAGGGGACATCCAGGTCTGCGACAAGAATAGTATTGGAGCCGCGCTCGCTCATTCCCAGGGTGAAATTCCCGACCAGTTCCCCACAGGCACGCACACAACGCCGGCAAAGAATGCAGCGGTTGTGATCCAGTACGAAATACGGATGCGAAGCATCAACCGGGTATGGCTGCCAGTTCGGCTGCAGCGGCCAGTAAGCCATGTCCTCGCCATAGGCGGAATTCTGCAACTCGCAATCGCCGCCGCTCATCTGGCAATACATGCAGAAGTGGTTGCGCTCGCTGAAGAGGAGGGTCAAGACGAACTCGCGCGCCTCGCGCACCTGGGGCGTGTCGGTATGTACCACCATGCCGTTGCTCACCGGCAGGGTGCAGGATGGCTGCAAGAGACGTGCTCCCTCCACTTGAACCAGGCACAGCCGGCAACCGCCGTATGGCTCCAAATGCGGATGATCGCACAGGGTCGGGATCTCGATCCCGGCCATCTCTGCTGCCCGCAATACGGTCGTACCCTCGGGAACTTCAAGCTTTTTATCATCAATCGTCACACTGATCATTCTCTATCCTCCCCGCCTGTTGCAGGCTCGTAATCACACATGGGACTCATGCTGCCTTGACCAGCCGGCCGCTCATCGGACAGGCGCCTGTCGGACACACTTTTAGCCTGATATGGGCTTCAACTTCTGCCCTGAAGTGATTGAGGGTATCACGAATAGGCACGCCGGCTGTCTGCCCCAAACCGCAGTGGGCATATTGGCGCATCTTTTCACTCAGTTCTAACAAGGTGTCTAGATCGCCCAGGGTCGCTGTGCCCTCGGACACACTTGTCAAAATCTGGTAGGCGCGCTGGGTGCCGACCCTACAAGGTGTACATTTGCCGCAGCTTTCGTGCCTGAAGAAATTGAGCAACACTTTTGCCAGGTCGACGACACACGTATCTTCATTGCAGATCAGCAAAGCACCTGAGCCCAACGAAACACCGGCCCGTTCG
>JAHELX010000023.1 GCA_024643945.1 Anaerolineales bacterium | reverse complement strand
CCGATCACCACGCTGGCTATCCGGGATCATACGGCGATGGGCGGTTGGCTGTCTGGGCTGAAGAGAAGACACGTACGGCGATTAGGGAGGCAATTCTCGCCCGCCGCACCTATGCAGTCACCGGCGACAAGATAGCTTGCCGCTTCTGCATAAACGGTGCAGAAATAGGGAGCGAAATTAATCATCCCGATCTCCGACACATCGAGTTAGATATTACTGCTTGCGATCAGATCGATAAGATCGTCATTTTCAAGAACTCAAACCCGTGGAAGGTATTATGTGGCGAATCCGTGGTGAGGTTGCCGAGAGCTAGCCGATTCAAAGTCCGGGTTGAAATGGGCTGGGGAAGGAGCTTCGAAGGATTTGCCTGGTCTGGCGAAGTAAGGGTTAAGGATGGTATCCTCTGCTCGGTAGAGTCCTGCTTTGGCGGCAAGAGCGTTCTGGAACACCATCTTGGCACGGCAGACGACTCCGATATCAATGCTCTGGATAACAAGGTCATCGAGAAAACAGTGACCAGCGCTGTATGGAAATGTACCACTTTCAAGAACATATCGACCCTGCATCCTCAGACAGCGGCGCTCATTTTCGAAATCGAGGGCGACAGGCAGACTGTATTGTATTTGCAGGTGAACGGAAGGCAATTGCGATATTCAATCGGGGATCTGCTGAATGGGGGTCGAGGAACGCACCTCCAAGACTACGCTTCGGAAGCATTCCTGGTCCATCGTGCCGTTCCAGAAACATATTACCGTTTTCAGGGCCAGTGGAACGACCCTGAGCGGGAAACACACTGCGACACATATGATATTGAGATACGTCAAATCAATGGTCAATATGCCTGGCTCTCTCCCGTGTTCGTTATCTCCTGATCACATGTCCTCACATACAGTGGCTCGCGTTTGAAGACTTGTTATTATCTGATCTTCAGCCATGTTCCCTGGCCAACGGTGTTTGAAGCTCTTTTAACGATCCCCTGGGCATCGGATAGTCGTGCGCGGCGAATGGCCATAGCTTTGCCCAAACAGGACGGTCCACGAACGATCTGTCAGTCGAGAAAACACATCTGGAAGGGTTGAAATCACGACAAGATGCTGGTTTTGACATTGGGCGAGTGCGTGGCACCTTCCCGCCTCAACCAAAATTGGAATTGCTGTTGGGAAGGATGGGGGATTGACGATTATCTGGATTGAGCCTAGAATGTGGGATAATTGCGAAGAAAGGTTAACAAGAGTCGATAATGGGAGCTAGAAGGTGTCTGGGTTCTCCGTGGTTCGTTCTTTAAAAAACAAGATCTACTGGTTGAGAGCTCACGATGAAGCGATAGCTCGTTGGGTCTCTAATGTCCTCAGCCCCCCGGTAGTCGCCACTTTTTTGGCTGTCGGCTTCGTTAATTTTATCACTCCCGAGCCAGGGGTGCTCTGGCATTGGTTGTTATTGGCTTTGCCGTTGGCCTCATTGCCACCTTTAGCCTATGTTATCTGGCTGGTTCGCCGCGGTGAGCTGGCCGACATTCACATGCCGCATCGCCAGGCTCGTTTAAAGCCCCTGGGCGTCATGATGGCCTGGCTGCTCATTTGTATCATTTTGCTTCACAATTGGGGCGCGCCCCGCGCTCTCGACTTTTTTCTGATGGTCGCGCTGTTCCAGATTGGGGTCTTGAGTCTGGTGACACTCTTTTGGCAGATTAGCTTTCACAGCGCCACGATATCGGCCGCAGCCGCCACGGCTGTTGCGATTGGCGGGACTACGATGTGGCCTATTACGATCACTTTGCTTGTGCCTCTGGTTGGTTGGTCCCGGGTCCGCCTGCGCCGGCACACCTTCAGGCAGGTGACAGCCGGTTGCCTGGTGGGCACAGTTATTGCCCTCTTGATGCTGATCGGCCTCTCGTCATACGCCTTAATAGTTGATGGTAGCTAGTCTCCCGTTATAGGGATTGTGATATGGCGAAAGTTGCCCCATGAAGGCCATATCTGACTTATTCCCTGAAAGGGACCTACGGGCGAAACTACTCTGACGGGGCACTGATGATTCTTCTTTAGCACCTTATCCATTAAGTTGTTGCTTAATAGGCAAAAAGGTTAACCGCAACCTATAGGTTCCCCTTGGGGAGGACGCAAAGGCACAAAGAAAAAACTATTAAAACTTTGTGACTTTGTGGTTTTGTGGTTTTTTTGCGACCTGCGATCACGTAGTCCCCTCTGTTTAACTGCTTAACATTCATTCCGTTGCGTCAGCACGAGGTCAGACGCAGGTCTGGAATTTTCAGACAGGTTGTGGTAAGATTAAACCAACGTTTGGCGGAATCCATCGTATGATCTACAAGGAGGATCTGTAATATGGCTTCACTGCTCGGCAAAGTACAAACCTTGATCTCGGCCAATTTGCATGCGCTGGTCGATAGGGCGCTCAAGGCCAATTCGGTCGCAGTACTGGATGAATACATCCGGCAGGCTGAGGATAACCTGGATGACCTGCAAGACGCGCTGGTGACCGTGCGTGGCCAGGTGAAGACACTCAAGCGCAAATATGAATTGTTCCAGGCAGAGGCTGACCAGTTGGACGCTGACATTGACCGGCTGCTTAAGCTGGGCAAGGAAGACCTGGCCATAGCCGCCCAGTCGCAATACAATTCCAAGTCCGAACTGGCCCAGGAGTATAAAGAGCAATGGGAAAAGCAACAGATTGAGGCCGACAAGCTGGGTGATGCACGGCTTAAGCTTGAAGCCAAGCTAACGACTATCAAGCAAGAACGCGAGCACCTGCTGGCTCTGTTGGAGTTGGCCAAGAGCAAAGAAATCGCTGCCAAGACCATCCGCTCGCTGGATGATCTGCAGGGCATCGGCGATTCAGACATTGCCCGCGCCGGCGAGCAGATCCGCGCCCGCCTGGATCGAGCCGACGCCGAGATGGAGCTGGAGTCGACCAGCCTGGAGGGCCAGCTAGACGAAGTTCTTGGCAAAGCGCGCCTGGAAGATCAACTCGTCGAGCGCAAGCGCCGCCTGGGATTGGGCGAATAACAAGGTATACAAATCCTGGTACTACATATCTGCCCTCCCACAAGATAATACCCACATGCGTTGGGTATAACAAAGGGCCTTCAGGCATGGTCGTGGAAAATCCCATTTCCGGTAGAGTGTCAGTGAATGACGCCCTGGTATTTGGTCACTTCTACGGAAAATGCTGAAGAGCCAGAAGATAGAGCCATACGGGGAGCAGACAAAGGTCTGCTCCCTGACTGGAAAGACTTGGTCAGGAATACTCCTATGAGTCGGACACGTACAATCTTCTTCGTCATTATCGGACTGGCCCTGATGGTGATCTTGGCCGGTGTGGCCGCGTTTCTGCTGTTAGGTCCTCAGGAAGCAGGGCCTGTTACTTCCTCCACCGACGGAAACGAGCCGGTGGATGTGACCATCGTGGCTGCACTTTCCGTGGAACCGTGGGTCGGCGAGGCCGCCAGGCAGTTCAACGCTGAGGGCCACACAGTGGAGGGGCATCCCATTCGAGCGACTGTCGTCGCCATGGATGGTCTGGCGGCGATGGGGCGCTATGAGCGGGAGGAGATGGATCCCTTCCCGACTGCCTGGATCCCCGACAGCCGCTATCTGGTCGAGCTGGTCAACGCGACGTACAAGACCAAGCTGGGCCGCGACGTGTTCCTCACCGACGGCGAGTATCGCGCCCGGCCGATTGCCATTTCTCTCTTCGCCTGGGGTATCTATGAGAGCCGTGCCGCCGTGCTGGAAAAGACCTACGGTGACATCAACTGGCTGACCATTCACGACGCGGCCATTGCCCCTGGCGGCTGGCGCGAGATCGGTGGCAGCGGTGAATGGGGTTATTTCAAGCTCATCGTGCCCCACCCGCGGAAGAACATCGGCGGCCTGGCAGCTATGGTCAGCGCCGCTGGCGAATATTACGATAAGCCCGCCATCAGCGTGGACGATGTGACCAATCCTGAGTTCCAGGCATGGCTCAAAGAGTTGATGGGCTCCGTCAGTGACTACTCTAGCCTGGGGGCTTATCCCGGCGAAAACCTGGCCCTCTTCGGTTACTCGGCTGGCGATGGCGGCCAACTGCTGGAGAGCGATTTGCTCATCAATATGGCAGGCAGCATGAACCGCTGGGAGCCACTGCGCATCCTGTACCCCAAGTACGTCACCTGGTTCGATTTCCCCTTTACCGTCTGGATCGGCCCGGAGACGACGGCTCTGGAGAAGAACGCCGCCCTGGAGTTTGAGAAGTACCTGCTATCCCCGGATGTTCAGGGGAAGGCAGTGGGCTACGGCCTGCGTCCTGTCAGCGGCCAGATCAGCGTCGAGCAGCCGGGCAGCCCCTTCATGGAATGGCAGGCCAATGGCGTCACTCCCATCGTCGAGCGGACCACCGCCATGCGCAACCCCGACCGGGAGGTGTTGCTGGCCTTGCTCCGCTGGTTTGACTTGAACATCGCTCAGTAGGGGGTGCTTATATTGTGCTACAAAGCATTCTACCCCCGCTTCTGTCCGGCATCTGCTGTACCACGCTCACTGACGGTCACGGCTGAACTATGAAGATTCCCACCATTGAGACCAATCGTCTGAGACTCCGTGCTTTTGTGCCGGATGACCTGGAACATCTCTATGGTATGCTCGGCGACCCTGATGTCATGCGGTATCTGCCAGGTGGAACCCCTCGGGCAAAGGAGCAGACAGAAGCAACTCTGAAGACCATCATAGACCACTGGGAACAACATGGCTTCGGATGGTGGGCGGTAGAATGCAAAGCAAATGAAGCAATGATTGGCTGGTGTGGTCTGAAGTCTATGGACACCACCCTTGAAGTGGAAGTGCTCTATTTGCTCGCGCAGCCATATTGGGGCAGAGGTTTGGCTACCGAAGCGGCAAAGGCCAGCCTCAGATATGGCTTCCAGGAACTCGAACTCGATCGCATCATTGCACTTGCTCATCCTGATAATATCGCTTCTCGCCGCGTGATGGAGAAGATGGGCATGCACTACCAGAAAATGGCGCGCTACTATGGTCTTGATGTCGTATATTGCGCAATCACACGAGAAGCATTTCACCCAGATGGAGCTTTGTACATTTTCCGAGGATAATCGTGGAAGAACGTCGTTGGCCTACGTGGCAGATCGCTGTACTCGCCCTGGCAGTTGTAGGCGTGATCATTTCCGTCGCCGCCGCAATACTGGGGGCTGGGGGGAGTCCCCCAGCGCCGGAGGTTGCTGACCAGATGTCGGCTACTGCTACTGCTACCCGGCCCATCATACACACCAAAACCCCCACGCTGACTCCCACGCCGACGGTGACGCCTGGGCCAACCGATACGCCAACCGCCACGCCCACGTCGACGCCCACGCCCACCCCTACACCTGTCGTCGTGATCACCAAGGTCAGGGCGCTGGGACGGCTGGAAACAGCCCAATATGTGATGCAGACCGTGGTTGACCTGGAGCGGGAACCCAACAGTCTGTGGCAGCAGATGTTTGGTACCGACAAGCTGTTGCTTGTCGCCGCCGGCGAGGTGGTCGCCGGATTTGATTTGACACAGGTCAAGGCCAGCGATATCGTCGTGCAAGGCAATAGCGTAACTCTTAAATTGCCGCCACCCGAAATCCTCTACAGCCGGGTGGACAACGAGAACACGTACGTCTACGAACGAGAAACCGGGTTCCTGGTGGCGCCCGACCCGAATCTGGAGACAGAGGCCCGCCGTCGCGCCGAGCAGGCATTGCTGGATTGGGCTCTGGAGCACCAGGTTCTTTCTAAGGCTGAAGAGTTCGGCACGCTCTACCTGGAGTCTTTTCTGCACTCGCTGGGATTCGCCGAGGTCCGAATTGAGGTGCAAGATGGCGGATAGCGATAGCTGGAGAAATCGTATAGGCCGGAGTATGGGCTGTCTTTCTTTAGCTGTCATTATTGTACTCCTGGCGGTGATCGCTCGTCTCGTTATTACCCGGCCTTCTCCTCCACCGCCGGCGCCAACTCCAACACCATTACCGTCGCCGGTGGTAACCATTACAAGCATCCGCGCTGCTGCCGAATTGGCGACGGTCGAATATCATGCCGTGGCCGAGGTTCAAAATGAGCGTGTGCCAGATGACTTTCGACAGTGGCTGGGATCCAAGGAGCAGGTCATTATGCTTGCCTACGGTGATGTCAAGGCCGGTTTCGATCTAAGCAGGCTCGAAGAAGGTGATCTCTGGACTGACGGTTCCCGCGTGCAACTGCACCTGCCACCGCCCGAGATTCTGTCTGTCAGCATAGATGAGAAGCAAACGCACATTGTCCACTATGAGAAGGGGCTGTTGATCTCCCATGACCTCACTTTGGAAGGGGAGACGCGCCAGATGGCCAAAGATGCGATCCGAGAGTCAGCCATTGAGGCCGAGGTACTGGAAAATGCTGCCAGGTATGGCCAGCTTTTTTTCGAGAATTTTCTGCGCTCATTAGGTTTCACCGAGGTGCAAGTGGTTGTTAATTAAGGGGGCAAAAGGGCAGTGGATAGGGATCGGATAAGCGGATAAACTTTGTGTGCTGGACTGGCCTATCCGTTTATCCGTTGCTTATCCGCTGCGTTGAGCCGAGGAGGCATTTGATGCGGATTGAACGCTTTCACATTCAAGGCTTCAAAAGCATCGCTGATGTAGAGGTAGAGGGGCTATCGGAGATCAACGTGTTCTATGGCCTGAACGATGTTGGCAAATCGAACATTTTTCAGGCACTTGCATTGTGGCGCTGGGTGCTAGGGAGGCCCTCCAAGGCACAATCGGAACAGCCTGAAATGGAATCGGACTTAGAATTGCGCCACCGAAGACCGCGAATCATACCCATCGTTGAATGGAAACAATTTGAAGCAGAATTTGGCTCTCCTTTCTTACGGCTTGGAGGTAATAACAAGATTTGGTTGAAGGTGGAGGTCACCCTAGATCAACGGTATATACTTGAACAAGGCGCCTTAATCAGGGCAGCAGGTAAGGAAATTGCCTCTCAGTTTGATTCCCTTCCTCCTGCTAAGATGCGAATAGTAAGCGAAGTGGAAGTGGGATTGCTGCCACTGCCCACAGAAGCCCAACGCAAAGTCCAACAATATCGGAATGTGCATCGAGGCTACATAGGGGAATTACAGTTTGACATATCCGCAGGGGATTTGTCTTCGATCTTACCCGGTTTCCATATCATCCAGGCCACTCGCCGTTTTCAGGTTGAGCAAAAGGGGAAGGGAAACGATTTGGGTCCGGTCAGTGACCACAATCTGAAACAGGCTCTCTTCTATGCCTACCTCAGTCCTGATCCTCCCCAAAAGCGCCGGCTGGCGGCGATCAAGCGCATCCTGGCCGAACCTCCCTTCAGCCTGGGCGAACTGGACGTGGCTTTGGACCCGGCCACAGACCGGATAGACATCGGTTTCGTTCGCCCCGAGGGGCGCTTGCCGTTGGAGAACCTGGGATCTGGTTCGCAGCAACTGCTGATGGTGTTGGGACAGATTTTCTTGAATGATTATCCGATCATCGCCATCGAAGAGCCGGAGATGAATCTATCCCCCCAATATCAACAACACTTACTCATTGCCTTGCGTAAATTAATGCAAGATCCAGATGTGAAATTAAGTCAGTTGTTTATCTCGACTCATTCGCCTTACTTCGAGTTCGAAGAGAGTTTCTTCGACGTGACTTTAGACGAGCGAGGGAGCACTCAGGTTACCCGGTTGCCCATCGAGAAGCGGGATCGCTACTTTCCAGATACGCGGGTTGGCCCGAAGATGGGATCACGCCTTAACTCTCTTGATCAGATCACACTCTACGATGGAGTCATCAAAGATCTGGGATTGCAGCGCGGAGATTTGGTTCTGTTTACCAAGAATGAGGCAGGGCGCTGGGAGATAAGATCTGAAAGTGAAATCGTCCAGGAACTGAAAGAAGCATCCAACGACGAAGAATCTCAATGAACGGTATCAGCATTCTCATCGACACCAATGTACTCTGGAAGCCATCCCTGCGCGACCAACTCACCAAGAAGATTAAGCAAGGTGCCTTACAGGTCTACGTACCTACCTTGGTACATGCGGAGCGCATCAGGCAGATCGCAGATGAGAAGGGCGAGGACTTCGCGATTCACGTGATTCAGCAGCTTGTGAAAGAGTCGCGATTCGAGCTGCTTCCCTTCGACGTCAAAGATGCCGAGACTGTGGCCGACGTCTGGCTTGATCTCAAGTCTCAAGGGGCATCCGACAATGATTGGAAAGAACACCGCTTCGACATTCTGCTCTGTGCCATTGCCCGATCACGAGGTTATACATTAGTCACCGATGACACGGGTGGGCATTTTAAGACTGTATCATCTCGAATGAATATCAACCAACTACAGAACTGGCTTGAACAGCAGAATCAAAGGCTAACACTATGAGTCCAAGGCGTAATCGTTCTGATCCCAAACGTATTCTAACTTTACTGCTCGTTGGCACCGGTGTCTTTTTTGCCCTGTGCTGTGCTCTCTGGGCCATCATCGCCAACATCGCCCCTGGGGTGACGCCGACCAGCGTTGAGGGACCGGCGACCACTGCCTTGCGCCTGGCCTACTCGCCCGAAAAGCAGGTGCTCTTTGAGCGCCTGGTGGCCGATTTCAACGCGCAGGGCCTCACCAGCGCTAAGGGCGATCCACTGCGGGTGGAAACGGTGCAGATGGACCCTGAGTCAATGTTAGACGCGGCGCTGGCTGGCGAGGTGCAGGCGATTGTGCCCGACTCGTCGGTATGGCTGGACGTGCTGGATCGGACCTACGCCGAACGGGTCGCTTCTGATGAGGTCGTTGGCAGTCAAGCGCGGCTGACCAGCGAAGTCACTCGCTGGGCCGTCAGCCCGGTGGTTATCGCCATGTGGGAGGAGACCGCCCGAGAGATGGGTTGGCCCGACCGTCCCATCGGCTGGGCGGACCTGTTGGACCGTGCCCAGAGCGACCCGGATTTCAAATGGAGCCACGCCTCCACCAATTCCGCCAGCGGCCTGCTGGCAACTCTGGCCGAGTTTTATGCCGGGGCCGGCGTCACCCGAGGGTTGACCGAAGACCTGGCCCGCAGCCAGGCGGTGACCGAATACGTGGGTGCCATTGAGAAGACCGTCCGCTTTTACGGCGAGGGTGAATGGGCTGTCATCCAACGCGTCCTCAACGAGGGAAATGATTTTCTCGACACCTTCGTGGCCCAGGAACAATTGGTCGTCTATTTCAACCAGCAGCCAAACCGCCCGGGTCAACTGGTTGCCATCTATCCGGCCGAGGGGACGCTATGGGAGGATCACCCATTGGCCCTCATCGAATCGTCGGCACTGACGTCGCTTCAACGCGAGACGTACCGTGCTTTCCGCGAATATCTGACCTCTGCGCCGGTACAGGCGCGTGTACTCGAGGCTGGCTACCGCCCCGCCGATCTTTCCATCCCGATTGATGGCCCGGACTCTCCCATCAACACCGCCAACGGCGCCGATCCGGCCCAGCCACAAACCACGCTGCAGATCCCCGGCCCCAGTGTCGTACAGGTCGTGCGCGACGTGTGGTGGTTGACCAAACGTCACACCAATGTCTACCTGGTAGTGGACACTTCCGGCAGTATGTCCGGTCAGAAACTGGCGCAGACACAGGAGGCGTTGCTGACCTTTATTGAGCAAATCAAGGGAGACACGGAGCGGGTGGGGTTGGTCACCTTCGCGTCGTCGGTCTACGGGGTGGAGGAGCTGGACGAGTTGGGCGTCAACCGCACCCGGTTGCTGTCGGTAGTAGGTGGTCTGGATGCTGGTGGCGACACTGCCCTGCTCGACGCGGTGGCCGAGGCCTACGATCGTTTACAGTACCTGGGCGATACTGAGCGCATCAACGCCATCGTGGTGATGACTGACGGCCAGGAGAACAACTCGTACACGACCCTCAGGCAACTGGTGCGCCAGATAGATGAGGGCAATCGCAGCGGCGTGCCAGTGGTCATCTTTTGCATTGCCTATGGCTCCGACGCCGACATGGGGACGTTGCAGCAAATTGCCGACGCCAGTGGCGGTCAGGTCCGTACTGGCGATGTGGAGACAATACGCGGATTGTATAAGATTCTCTCGACTTATTTCTAAGAGAGGGCCTGAAAAGTCGTGGGGCCTGCCTGAGCCTGTCCCACCCTACTTTTCAGACACGCTCTAAACGGGCATAAATATGGCCAAACGAAACAGCTTCGCCGACAAATTGGAAAGACGCGCCCATCGGGCTATTTTTTGGCACTCACTCTGGCGCTGGGAGAGTGCGGTAATTCTTGCCCTGACCCTCGTCATCTCCGCCTTTTTGGCAATGTTGGCTCTGGTAGGGCTATTTCCGTTGCCATGGACATATATTGCCTTGGCGGTTGGCTTTCTGGCTGAGTTGCTCATCTTCGTCAGCAGTTTGACCGATGAAGAGGACAACGCTCGGGTAGTGGCTGCTATGCTGCGCGATGAGTATAACCCTAAGCGCCTGCGTTCTCTAAAGCTACAAGCCCAGCTCGACAAGGCGCTGGAGTACCGGGGGCTCATCGCCAATACTGCCCGACGCACCCGCGAGGGGGTATTGCGTGACCGTCTGGCCCGCGCTACCGAGCCGGTAGACGATTGGATCGAGGCCATTTACCGGCTGGCTACTCGCCTCGATGCCTATGATCGGAATCGGGTGCTCAAACAGGATCTGCGCTCAGTGCCGCTGGCGATTGAGAACTTCAAGCAGCGGTTGGCTCAAGAGGGCGACCCGGTGGTACAGCAAACCTTGCGCAACACGATTGCCGACAAAGAGCGACAGTGGGAATACCTGAGCAAACTGCAGAATACCATGGAGAACGCCGAGTATCAGATGGAGAGCACCCTGGCCGCGCTCGGGACAGTTTATGCCCAGTTGCAGACGCTCGACTTGCGTGGGGCCGAAAAGGGGCACGCCGACCGGCTGCGCCAGGAGATCGACGAGCAGGTAGCGCAATTGCAGGATTTGAGCGGGGCAATGGATGAAGTGTACCAGGCTGGTAGTTAGGGCCAGACCTGTACACCCATCTGGCGAAAATGCGCGTCAAGTGAGAGGACTTCAGTTTACACCATACATCATTCGCAACCTCCTGTCAAGGATGGAGTAGATAATGAGACGACGAAACTTTTCCCTAAAAGGAAGGCCTGGCCTGGCCGGCGGGTCGTGGTACACCTTACTCCTTACCTTCTTGATCTTTGCCATGGTCATCACTGCCTGTGGCGGCCCCGGTCGAACTCCAGAGCCGACCAAAGGCGACGTGATCGTCTACGTGACCGTCCCACTTAGCGGCTTTCAGGCTAATGGCGGGCAGACGGTGCTGGGAGGTGTCCGGCTTAAGGCGGCCGAAGTGAACGCCCGGGGAGGGCTGATGGGCTACCGTGTCGTTGTGGAAGGGATCGACGACGAGAGTGACTCCGACGTAGCCGTATCTGTCGCCGAGCAAATTGCCGCCGAGGTGACTGCCGGCAAGCGCGTGTTGGGTGTCATCGGACATCTCAACAGTGGACAGACCCTGGCCGCAATGGAGATCTACAAGGACTTGCCCATCGTCATCGTCACACCCACCGCCAGCGAGGTGAGTCTGACGCAAAAGGGATACACCAACTTCTTCCGTATCAACGCCAACGACGCGGTGCAGGCCCGCGTGGATGCCGACTTCCTGGCCAACACGCTGGGTGCGCGTCGCGTTGCTGTGCTGCATAATGATGATCCCTACGGCATTGGCCTGGCGAAGGCCGTGGCTGAGAACCTGGGCACGATGGGAGCCGAAGTGGTGACCCAGATCCAGGTGGCCGTGGAGCAGAGTGATTATAGCCGCGAAGTCCCCCAGATCGTCCAGGCCGGCCCTGACGCTGTCTTTTACGCTGGCTACGAGGTGGAGTGTCCCTATCTACGCTACGCGCTGGTGCAGGCTGGCGAGGCTGTCCCCTTCCTGGCCTCCGATGGCTGCTTCCTCTCTGCTACCATTGACGAGTCGAATGAAACTGCTGAGGGCATGTACGTGAGTGCCTTCGGCCCCAGTCCCTGGACGGCCGCTGGCGATGAGTGGATCAAAGCCTATCAACAGGTGGAGTATCGCAACCCCGATACCTACAGTCTGAACGGCTACGCGGCCATGAACGTGTTGCTTAATGCGGCGGAAAAGGCCGGCAGCTTTGACCGTAACGCGGTCGCCAATGCCATTCGCAGCCTGGACTTCGACTCTCTGCTGGGTCACGTCAGCTACGACGCCAACGGTGACCTGAAAGATCCGACTATCTACGTTTTCCAGGTGCAGGACGGCGAATTCGTGCAGGTGTTCCCTCGTTGACGCAAAGTGAGGTGGTTGCTATAATACACTCATGAAAACCGTGAATGGACTTGATCACTTTGAAGCGCTAGCCGAACAATTGGTGGAGGGTACCTTTGAGCGGCTCTTTCGCCCCCGTCTGCATCCCAGCGATGTAGCACGCCGGTTGGCGCGAGCCATGGAGGATGGGCGGATCACCAGCGATGGTGGACAAGCCCTGTTCCCCAATCAATATTGGGTCTTTCTCAACCCCGATGACTTCGCTGCCCTTGATGCCGGCGGCGAGTCGCTGCGGACCGAGCTGATCCGCTACCTGCAACGCCTGGCTGCCGAGGGGGGCGCTCACTTTGGCGGGCGCTTGCGTGTAGCCTTGCACCCTGTCGCTGATCTGTCCACGAGCCAGGTAGACGTGCGCGCCGCCCATGGATCGGAGCCGGGAGATGCCGGCGACACACACGAGGTGAAAATTGCCAGGCAGTCGGCTGCTGACGCGGGACGCTGGTCCCTGCGCCTGGGAGGGCGTGTCTTTCCCCTGGGCGAACCGGTGGTCCGCTTGGGTCGTGCCTTAAGCAACGACGTGATCTTGGACGACCGGCGTGTCTCCCGGCGTCACGCTCAACTTCGCTGGCGGGCAGGGACTTACTACCTGAGCGACATAGGCAGCAGCGGCGGCACGGTCGTTGACGGCCAACCAATTCGTCCGGGAAAGGAAGTTCCCCTGGCGGCAGGCGGCGTGATCAGCCTGGCTGGTGTTGTCCTCACTGTCAGCGTAGAGGCAGCGCAGCCCGCTATAGACGTTCCCCCCACCCCACCGATGACTTCCCCCGAAGGATAGGGCGGACCGGTATGTCTGCCCGGCACTGGGGAGGGTCCTATAGGTCCGCTTGAGGCTAAGAGAGCGAGCCCGGATATTCGCTCGTAGCTGGAGGCAGACTTCATACTGAGAGCATCCTGAGACAACAGCGTGAGTCTGGAATGGATCTTGTTGGCGCTGCGGCTGCTGGCAGTCGCAGTCCTTTATGCCTTTTTGGTCGTCATCATCTATGTCATCTGGCGTGACCTGCGGACGGCGGCTCTTGCCGAGTCCCAAATCGGTGTGGTGCTCACACCCGCCGGCGAGCTGCCCATGCCTGCCGGGCGGCTGTGCGTGGTCAGCGGGGGAGGCACCCTGTTGCAGCCGGGCGACACTTTTTCCCTCCATGCGCATGCTACCCTGGGGCGCGCCCCCGATAATCACATTGTATTGCCCGATACCTACGTCTCGTCCTATCACGCCCGGCTGGACCGGCGCGATGGCGAATGGTGGCTGAGTGACCTGGGCAGCCGCAACGGCACCCGACTCAACGATGTGCCCATCACCAAAGCCGTCCCCCTGGCTCATGGCGATGTTATCGGCATAGGCCAGGTGGAACTGAAGTTGGAAACTGGGGAAGGCTCTAATATTTAATCCCCATTCTCTAATCTCCCAAGTCAAGGAGGAAACTTCGTATGGAACCCGTCAAACTCGGCGTTATCGGCGGCAGTGGCGTCTATGACATGGAGACCCTGACTGACATCGAACAGGTGAAGCCCCAGACTCCTTTTGGCGAACCTTCCGACGCCATTGTGGTCGGCATGCTCAGCGGGCAGCGAGTAGCCTTTCTGCCCCGTCACGGTCACGGCCATCGCATTAGCCCCACCGAGCTCAACAGCCGGGCCAACATTTTTGCCCTCAAAAGCTTGGGCGTGGAGCGCATCATATCCATCAGCGCCTGCGGTAGCCTGCGCGAAGACTACGCTCCGCGCCACATCGTCATTCCCGATCAGCTCTTTGACCGCACCCGCGAGCGGCCCCTCAGTTTCTTCGGCGGTGGGTTGGTGGTCCACATCAGCTTTGCCGAGCCCTTTTGTCCTGACCTGTCACAATTGCTCTACAAAGCAGCGACGGCGGCCGGCGCTACTGTCCACAAAGGGGGCGCGTTCGTCACCATAGAGGGACCGCGCTTCAGCACCAAAGCCGAGAGCAATGTCTTCCGCCAATGGGGTATGGACCTCATCGGTATGACCGCCGTGCCCGAGGCTCAACTGGCCCGCGAGGCGGAGATTTGCTACGCTACGATGGCTCACGTCACCGATTACGACGTCTGGCACGAGACAGAAGAGACCGTCACCGTCGAGGCAGTCGTCAAGAACCTGCTGGCTAACGCTGAAGTCGCCAAGCAGGCGATTCAAAACCTGGTACCGATGTTGCCCGAAAAGCGCACCTGTGACTGCCAGCACGCCTTGCGCGAGGCGATCATCACCAACCGTGACGCCATCCCGGAGCAGGTCAAGAAAGACCTGGGACTGTTGATTGGAAAGTACCTCCAGTAGGGAGTAGGAAGTATGGAGTATGGAGTAGGGGATCGTGAACAGGTAATGCGCAATGGAGAGCCTGGAGTAAAGGTCTACCAACTTCTACCTCTCCCCTCCTGGCTCTCGCCTTCTAACTCCCTACTCCTCGCCCTTCCTCTGCTCTTTACTGCCATTGCCTTCGTCCTGCTCTCGCTGGCGGAGGAAGGACGGCTGACACCGGGGCGATTCATCCCGGTTGGGGTGCTGGCGATTTGCCTGGGGGTGAGCGCGTGGGCATTGGCCCGTTGGCGGCCGCACCACGATCGGCTGTTATTGCCGTTGGTTGGCATGCTGAGTGGGCTCGGGCTGGCAGAAGTTGCCCGGCTCGCCCCGCACTTTTCAGTGGGCGGAGGAGTGGGAGGTGCGGGGCCGTTTCTCGTCCGGCAGATGATCTGGCTGGGGCTGGGTACCCTGGCGCTGCTGGTGGTTGCCCTGGTGCCCCACGACTTGCGTTGGTTACGCCGTTACCGTTACACGTGGCTCTTTGCAGGTTTGGCCTTGCTCGCCACGACTTTGGTGGTGGGTGTCAATCCAAGTGGCTCCGGTGCGCGGCTGTGGCTGGGAGCAGGAGGTATCTACTTCCAGCCATCGGAGTTGCTCAAGTTGCTGCTGCTCGTCTTCCTGGCCAGCTACCTGGAAGACCGGCGCGATGCCCTGCTAGAGGTCGGGGCCCAAATCGGGCGTTGGCAACTGCCCCACCCCGCTTACCTGGGGCCGATGCTGCTGATGTGGGGCTTCAGTATGTTGCTGCTCATCTGGCAACGTGACCTGGGGGCAGCGCTTCTATTCTTTGGCGTCTTTCTGGCTATGCTTTATGCTGCCACCGGCCAGGGCCGCTACATTCTTACCGGGCTGGCGTTGCTGATCGTGGCTACTATCGTCGGCTATCGCCTCTTCGACCACGTCGCCTTGCGCGTCGACGCCTGGTGGAATCCCTGGGCGGATGCGTCGGGGCGCTCCTTCCAGATTGTGCAGTCGTTACTCGCCTTCGCCAGCGGCGGCGTACTGGGCCAGGGGTTGGGTCAGGGACTCCCAACTGCCATCCCGGTCGTTCATACTGACTTTGTCTTCGCCGCCATCGGAGAAGAATATGGGCTGATGGGGGCGTTGGCGGTCATAATGTGTTTTGCATTGCTCGTCAGCCGGGCTTTTCACATTGCCTTGAAGGCACGCCGCCCTTTCGATCAATTGTTGGCGGCCGGCATCGGTAGCTTATTTGGACTGCAGTCACTGGTTATTATGGCCGGAACTCTCAAGCTGATACCCCTTACTGGCGTGACCTTGCCCCTCGTTAGCTATGGAGGCAGTTCACTGCTGACCAGTATGATTATGGTTGGATTGCTTCTGCACATTTCCGGGCACAGCAGATGACTCATAATATCCAGCGATTGGCTCAATTCATCTTCCTCGGCTTTGCCCTGATTGCCGTAAGTCTACTTTACTGGCAGGTGGTCCGCGCGCCCGAGTTGGTTGCCCGCGACGATAACCCCCGGCTGGTTCAGACCGAGCTCCGTCTGCGACGTGGTCGCTTGCTGGACCGCTACGGGGAAGTTTTGGCCTATTCCGATCCCTTGCCCGGTCCCGCTGAGATGGGGGACGAGGTGCAGCGTCGTTATCCCCAGCCTGAGGCGGATCACGTCGTCGGCTATTACAGTTTGCGCTATGGCACGGGTGGCGCCGAGGCCGCCTTCGATGCCACCTTGCGTGGCCAACTCAGTCCTCTTGACCGGTTGCTCCACCGCCCGCAAACCGGGCACGACGTGGCCTTGAGTCTTGACTTATCCGCCCAACGCGCCGCCGACCAGGCGCTGGCAGAGCATCACGGAGCTGTGGTGATACTTGACATAACTAACGGAGCGGTGCTGGCCCTGGTCAGCCATCCGGCTTATGATCCCAATACACTCGCTGAGGACTGGAACACCCTTGCCGCCGACCCAGACGCTCCGCTGCTCAACCGAGCTACGCAGGGTGTTTATCCGGTGGGTGATCTGGCCCGGTTGGTGGGACTTGCCGGTTTGCTGAGTGCCGGCATCACCACCCCCCCCGATCCGTTGGGCACGCCTTTGGATGACATGCTGGCTCCCCTCAGCCCTGGCGGTTACCTGGCCACGGCTCGCCAGCTTGACTTTGATGTTCCTCCACCTTTCGATTTACCCACCGGTCTTGGCCTGCTGCCTGATTTCAGCGATAGCCGGAGTACACCGCGTGATCTGGCAGTCACGCCTCTGCACATGGCTCTCTTTGCTGCGGCTATCGCCGGTGATGGACGTATGCCAGTGCCTACCCTGGCTTATCCCGCTCCCTCTGTCTCGCATGACCGGGCTTTTGCCCCTAACGTGGCCGCCTCGCTGCAAGCCGTCACTCCTCGTTTCGGCGAGGTCGCCGGCTGGAGCGGCGTGTCCACACCCCAAGAAACGGGCGATCAACCACTGAGTTGGTTCGTGGGTTACGCACCGGCCGACGCCCCCCGCTTCGCCATTGCTATCGTCGTCGAGGACAGTGATGGCGGAATAGCTGCTACGCTTCCCATCGCCCAGCAAACCGCGGGTGCAATTCGAGAGAGTATTCGCTAGTGCCCTGTCAAGGCTGAATTGACGAGTAATCTTGCCTCCCATGGCGGCTGTTTCTAATCTGCAAATCATGCTTGACGGGGTACTAGCCCTCAGCCATGTCCAAAGCAAAGGGATTTAACCACCCGGAGCAAGGGGTGGTATAATGGGTTGGTCACTTGCCAATTATCTTAAAGGATTAGGTACGTTATGGTACGCCCTAGAGCGCGTGACGTGGGGCTTGGGGTGGGCAGGTTGCCACCAGGTGCCCACAACGCCATCACCGATGTGGCCGGTGTGCGGGTGGGGCACACCACGCTCTTTGCAGGCGAAGGTCCCCTGCGTCCGGGCCGGGGACCGGTGCGCACTGGCGTAACGGTTATTCTGCCCCATGGCGACAATCTTTTCCGCCAGAAGGTGCGTGCGGCGGTGTACACCATCAACGGCTTTGGTAAGGCCTGTGGGCTTGAAGAGGTGCGCGAGTTGGGGGTCATCGAGGCGCCCATTGCACTGACCAACACCCTCAATGTTGGCCGGGTGGCCGATGCGCTGGTACAATATGCCCTTCGCCAGAGCCCGGAGATTGGGATTCGCACCAGCAGCGTTAATGTGGTAGTGGGCGAATGCAACGATGGGTACCTGAACGATCTCCAGGGACGTCACGTCCATGCCGGGCACGTGTGGGCCGCGATTGAAACTGCCTCATCGGGGCCGGTGGCCGAAGGGGCGGTCGGCGCTGGCACTGGCACCAGTTGTTTCGGCTGGAAGGGAGGCATTGGCACAGCCAGCCGCGTGTTGCCTGCCGAGGCAGGAGGTTTCACCCTGGGCGCCCTGGTGCAGACCAATTTTGGGCGTCCGGGAGACTTACTGATTAACGGTGTCCCGATCGGCCGTCACGTTCGATCCCCAGGCACTCGAAAACGGCTGCCACCCGACTTGGGCTCGATTATGATTGTCCTCGCGACCGATGCGCCGCTGACGGCCCGCCAACTGGGGCGGTTATGCGTGCGTGCTGGAGTTGCCCTGGCGCGCACTGGCAGTCACTATGATCATGGCAGCGGCGATTTCGTGATTGCTTTCAGCACCGCGCACCGGATTGAACATGAGCCCTCGTCGCTCACAGCGACGCAGACCCTGCTGGTCGACGAGCCAACGGCGATGGGCTGGCTCTTCCCGGCCGTGGTCGAGAGTGTCGAGGAAGCAATTCTCAACTCGCTGTGCCGGGCCGAGACTGTGGTGGGCCGCGATGGTCACACGCGCTACGCTCTGCCGGTGGAGGAGGTGGCAGCACTGGTACGGGGGTATCGCCCCCAGGTTCAGGATGCGGAATTCTGACAATAATTAAGTAAGAACGAAACGGAGGCAAGGAATGAAAGCGATTCGTGTACATCAATATGGTAACCCCGAGGTCCTTCGCTACGAGGAGACGCCACTCCCCGAGCCTGGCGCTGGCGAAGCCCGGGTGAAAATCGAGGCGGCCGGGGTCAACTTCATTGATATCTACCACCGCACCGGGAAATATCCCGGTCAGTTGCCCATCACCCTCGGTACGGAAGGGGCTGGTATGGTGGATGCCGTCGGCCCTGGAGTTTCGGATGTGAAGCCTGGAGACCGCGTTGCCTACGCCATGCAGCAGGGTGCCTACGCCGAGTATGCCGCCGTCCCGGCTTCGAAGCTGGTGTTGATCCCGGACAACGTAGATACCCGGGAGGCGGCTGCGGTCATGCTGCAAGGGATGACGGCCCATTACCTCTGCTATAGCACTTATCCCCTCCAGCCAGGGGAGACAGCGCTGATTCACGCCGCGGCCGGCGGTGTCGGCCTGTTGTTGGTCTTGTTGGCGAAGCGATGCGGGGCGCGGGTCCTCGGTACCGTCTCCACCGAGGAAAAGGCGCGCCTGGCCCGAGAAGTTGGCGCGGATGAGATAATCCTCTATACCCAGGCTGACTTCGAAGCCGAGACCAGGCGCCTGACTGCTGGCCAGGGGGTCGATGTTGTCTATGACTCAGTGGGCAAGACGACCTTTGATAAGAGCCTGAATTGCCTGAAGCCGCGCGGCTATTTGGTTCTCTTCGGCCAATCCAGTGGGCCGGTGCCCCCCCTTGATCCCCAGGTGCTAAATGCCAAAGGGTCGCTCTTTTTGACCCGCCCCAGTCTGGGACACTATATAGCCAATCGGAAGGAATTGTTGGAACGGGCGGGCGACCTGTTCGAATGGATGGCTTCTGGAGAACTCCATGTGCGGATAGACCAGACCTTCCCGCTGGCCGAGGCAGCCGAGGCACATCGCTACCTGGAGGCTCGTAAGACCAAGGGGAAGCTGTTGTTGGTCCCCTGACAGGATGATGATGATCCCCGAAACCCAACCAAGGCGGCGGCTGGAGCAGGTGACCGGCATCGGATTGGTGAACCTGGCCACCTTCACCTGGGCCACCAACATGGTCCTGGGACGCTGGCTGCGGGATGACATCGGTCCCCTCACGCTAGCCGCCGCCCGTTTTCTCATCGCTTCTGTGCTCTTCGCGGCCTTACTCCAGCGACAACCGCCAGAGGAGCGCCATCTGGGACAATCTCGCTGGCTACTGCTTGGTATGGCCCTTAGCGGCGTAGCCGTCTTCGCTCCTACCCTTTACCTGGGGCTGCGCTTCACGACGGCAGTCAACGCCACACTGATGAACGGCCTGGGGCCACTGATCACCGGCTTCCTGGCCGCGCTCCTGATCCGAGAACCTATGTCTGGGCGCCAGGTGACGGGCGCTATCGTCGGACTGATCGGCGTAGTTAGCTTGATCTCAGGTGGCTCTTTCATCTTTCCCCTAGGGGGATCTGCCACCGATTGGGAGGCGGTGCGCAGCAGCTGGGGTGACCTCATCGTGCTGACGGCAGTGGCATTGTGGGGTTTATATTCGGTCCTAGGGCGCCAGGTGATGCGCGGCCGTTCGGCTCTGTCGGCCACGGCCTTCTCGGCCTTCCTGGGCTTGCCGCTTCTGCTGCTGGCTGCCACCTGGGAGGTACAGGCTTTTCCCGGTTGCGCTCCGCCCGGCACTCATTTTGGCCGTTGTGTACATTGGGGTAGCCCCTACAGTAATCGGCTTTCTGGCTTGGAATGCGGGGGTTCGTCGCCTGGGGGCCAGCGGCGCGATGATGTTCTACAACACGCTGCCTCTGTATGGTGCCTTGCTGGGGTCCTTATTCCTGGGGGAGTCTATCGGACCAGCCCATTTGTTAGGCGGCGTGTTGATTATCGGCGGTGGGATATTTGCCGCATTGGGGCGCTCTCAGGAGCGGCCACGCAGTTGACGCTTGTAAGGTATTCCTCATCAACTGGCATGGCCCAATTCGCGCAACACGGCGTGCGTGATCATGCGCACCAGGTCCGTCTCGGAGTCAGCCGGGTCTATGGGTGACACGTGTTGCCCGTCCAGGTGGCATACGCCACACACCTCGCAGAACTCCTCCTCCTCGCCGGGGCGTGACAGTCCCATCTTCTGGCGTTGGGCCAGCAGCTTTTCGACCTGTTCGGGGGGCAAAGGTTCCCCGCGTCCCAGTTGTTGTAGGACCAGAGTGATTCGGGCAACCTGCTCCAGGGACTCCAATCGCATGTAAGCCTCCCACGGATCCCGGCCAACAGTCAGCGTGCCGTGCCGCTGCAAGATTATGCCGTCGTGGTTGGTAATCAAATCTCGAATGGCGCGCACGTTTTCCGCGCTGGCCGGTGTGGCGTACTCGGTGGTAGGGACGAGACCCAGGGTGACGATGACCTCGGGCAGCATACAGTCGGCCAACGAGACGCCCGCAATACTGAGGGCCACGGTGATCGGCGGGTGAGCGTGTACCACGCCACCGATATCCGGGCGCTGGCGATACGCTTCCAGGTGCATCCGCACCTCGCTGGTGGGCTGCAGGTCACGGTTGGCGCTGGTGCCTGGCCCCACTTTGCGCCCATCCATGTCTACCACAATAAGCTGGTCGGGCGTCATCATCCCTTTACACAAACCGCTGGGGGTGCACAACACGTATCCCTCGTCTAACGGCGCCGAGATATTGCCATCGGCAGCCACCGCCAGCCCCCGCTCGTACATTAAACGCCCCACGCGGACGATTTCCTCGCGCAGGGCTTGCTCCTTGCCCCAATTGTAATGACTGCTCATACCACTATCTCTGACTACTGACTATCCCAGCCCGCTCGGAGCAACCGGGGCGGGCTGGCTTCTGACCACCGAAATCTCATCCACAACGCCCACGATCACGGCCCGGATGGCTCCGTCGGGCTCCTTGTCGATGATCTGGCGCGCACTGTTCCCCTCGTCGAGCACCAGCACCACATCGCCCACGCCAGCCTGCACCACGTCTACGGCAATGTCATAGTAGCCGGTCGGCCGCCCGTCCAGATCCAGCTTATCCACCAGCAACAGCTTATGCCGGTCGAACGTCTCCTGGTGAATGGTGGCAACTACTGTGCCCGATACACGTCCAATATACATAACGCATCACTCTTCACGTTTTACTCGTTACGTCTTGCTCGCCACGCGTTACCCGTGTCCATTCGACGTTTGGGATCTGGCGTGTGATATCTGGCTGGTCCACTTCGTCCACGATGCCGACGATAGCAGCATCCACCGGCACGAACTTGACTGGCAGCGCCAGCGCCGCCTCGCGGCTGGCGACGACGTAGGTGAGCATACCGGGTCCCGCCTGGGCAGTGCCATCGGCGGCGATAACCGGGTCACCCACCGGGTTGAAGTCCCGGTCGAGCTCCTGCACTACCAGGAACTTAATTCCCTCAAGACCTTGATACTTTTGGGTCGCAACCAGCGTGCCAATGACGCGGGCAAATTTCATCCTGGGACTACCAGCCTTTCTCCCGGCCGACTCGCTCTGCAAAATAGCCGCTTACCAGCAGATTCTCCCCCATTTCCGGGTGTAACTGGGGAATAACTACCTGGCTCACCAGCACTCCTGGATCAGGCAACGCGCCGACCCCAATTTCGACTGCTGCCTCCACGTCTTGCACCTCTCCCTGGAAAAGACAGAAGGCCTTGCCCCCCAGCCCGTCGGCCAGGCGAATCTCGCGCAGTATAACCTCGGCCCCTTTTACCCCAGCGTCGGCGGCCTGGATGGTAGCCGCCACATCACTGGTCTCGATAACTCCCAGCGCTACGCCGACTCCTTCTACACGCTTGCCGCCGACAGCCTGGACCACAGCCGGGTGCACGTTGGGCAGAAACACGGTATCGATGACCGACTCGCCGCCCCACTCCATACCCGCCCGCAGCGACTCGTCCACCTCGGCCACCTCGCCGGTGACGAGTACCAGGTATTTGCCCGGTTGCACCGTGCCGGCCTTGATGGAGGCAATCGGGGCCTTCTTGACCATAGCGTCGCCGGCCTGGATGCCGATGGCAATACTATTAAATTCGATGAGGGCGAGAGCTGGTTCCATAATGGCAATTGCCAGGAGTCAGATGTTAGATTTCAGAAGCCGTATAGCACATACTAAAACGCTGGTTGTCAGAACCTAAGACAATAACTGAGCGGCCAGCCGGGCGATGGCCTGAGCGGCGGCCGATTTGGGGCTGGTCAGCATCAAGGGACGACGTGCGTTGAGCGCCGACAGCATCCCTGGCTCGTAGGGGACAGTTGCCACCAGCGAGCGCTTAAGGGTTCTGGCTACTGCCTTCGGTGGCAAGCCACCTATACTGCCTGGCGTGTTGAGCATCGGCCAGATGCGCTCGTCGTCTACTCCGAAGGCATTCAGGGCCTGCAGGGCGACCACTGCCGATTGCAGCGAGGCCACGTCGGGCGTGACGACCAATAACACTCGATCGGCGGTCGTCAGTGCGGCAGCCGTGGTACCGCTCAACAACGGCGGCAGGTCTAGTAAAGCCAGCGGAAAAGCCTGGCGCA
>JAHELX010000401.1 GCA_024643945.1 Anaerolineales bacterium | reverse complement strand
TCGGTGGCAGCGATGGCAACCTGGGGATAGTTATAGGTGTTGAAGGTGTCATTGAACAGCACCACCTTCTCCCGGGAGCCTGTCTTCACCGAGGAAGCGAGGTTCCCGTTTTGCCGTCCCCGGAACCAACGGGTGAACGGTTGGCGGGCAAACTCGGGCAAGGAGCGCTGGCGGGTGATGCCCAGGAACTTCTCCAGGCCCCAACGAACCAGCCCATTTTTCAGACTCCAGTTAGCCAGTGGAGCCAGCGCCCCGCTGCTAACGCGGCTCACCCGCGCGATGTCCGCGAAGAGCCGCGTGCGGAGCGGTACCCGGTTCTTTTCGTAATACTGGGCCAGGAACTCAAACTTGATTTTGGCCATGTCCACCGACGAAGGACATTCGGCCTTGCAGGCTTTACACTCCACGCACAGGTCCATCACTTCGTACATGCGCTGGCTGATCAGTTCCCCGGAGGGCAGGTGGCCCGAGAGAGCTGCCCCCAGTGCGTTGGCCCGGCCCCGGGTACTGTGCTCCTCCTCGCGGGTGACCATGAAGCTGGGGCACATAGTGCCGGTGGTCTTCTTACGGCACACCCCGGCTCCATTGCACATTTCCACCGCCCGGTGAAATCCCATGTCTTCGCTGAAATCGATGTGCTCCTGGACGGGGATGACGCTGTAATCGGGCCCGAAACGCAGGTTTTCGGTCATAGGCGGGGCGTCGACGATGTTGCCCGGGTTGAGGATGTGGTGAGGATCAAAGGCTTGCTTCACCTCTCGGAAAAGGGCATATAGCTCTTTTCCAAAGAATCTCTCATTCAGCCAGCTACGCGAGCGTCCGTCACCGTGCTCGCTGGAAAACACGCCACCATACTCGCCCAACAGTTCTATCGAAAAGGTGCTGATCGCCGGCAGCTTGTCAACTTCGCTGGCCACCTTGGCATTGATGAGGGGGCGGATGTGAATGCAGCCGGAGCTGGCATGGGCATAATAGGCGACATTGGTGCCTATGTCATTGCAGAATCTTTCGACACGCGTGACGTACTCCGCCAGGTGCTCTACCGGCACGGCGGCATCTTCGATAAAGGGGATGGGTTTGTAGTCGCCTTTGATGCTCATCAACAGTCCCAATCCCACTTTGCGCACCTTCCACACGTTCCCTTGCACCTGGGGAGTGGTGGCCGGCACAATAGCGGTACATCCCACCTTCTCCCGATTGAGATGCGTTTTCAGTCGCTGGAGTTTGGCCTCGAGTTCCGCCTGGCTCTCGCCGTAGAACTCGACGATGAGGACGCAGTTGGGGGTACCTTCGACAAAGGTGGTCAGCAGGCGGGCGTATTCTGGCACCTCATGGCACATGGTCAGCGCCAGGTTATCCAAAAGCTCTATGGACGAGGGCTCAACCTGCAAAATAATGGGCGTAGCAGCCAGCGCCTCGTGCAGGCTATCAAAATGAACGATGGCCAGGGCGGCCTGGGTGGGCAGCGGCACCAGGTTTAATGTGATGTCGGTCATCACGGCCAGGGTGCCCTCTGAGCCGCACATCAGTTTGGCCAGGTTGAAGCGAGGATCTTGTGGATATTTGAACGAAGGGCCATCGACAAAACGGTCCAGGTTGTAGCCGCCGCTGCGCCGCCAATGGCGCGGCGTGCCGGCCCGGATGGCTTCTGCGTTGGCCTGGGTCAGCTCCCGGATGCGTTGGTATATTTCCCCTTCCAGCCCGGCCCGGCTCTGATATCCCTCCAGTTCGTCGGCCTCCAGCGGGCCAAAGGTTGCCCGGCTGCCGTCGCTTAGAATCACATTGGTTTCCAGCACGTGGTCGGCAGTCATGCCGTACAAGATGGAGTGAGCGCCGGTGGAGTTGTTGGCCACAACCCCGCCCATCGCTGCCCGTTCGCTGCTGGCCGGGTCCGGGCCGAATTTCAACCCCATCGGCTTGAGATAAAGATTGAGCTCATCCAACACCACTCCAGGCTGCACCCGCACCCAGTGTTCTTGGGTGTTGACTTCCAGAATCTGGTCCAGGTGGCGGCTCATATCGATCACCAGCGCCTCGTTGACGGCCTGGCCGGCCAGGCTGCTGCCGGCGGTGCGCGGCAGGATGGGGAGGCGGTATTGGGCTGCCAGCTCCACCGCCGCGTGCACGTCCTCCATCGTTTTGGGGATGAGGACGCCGTAGGGCATCACCTGGTAGATGCTGGCATCTGTGCTGTAGAGTATCCGGCTGTAATCGTCGCTGCGCAGGTCGCCCGCGACCCGTTTTTGCAGATCATGCAGAAAATCCTGAATAGCCTGTGCTTGTGCCATGGATTCTTCTCCTTGATTGAGTAATGCCGCCCTGTCAAAGTCTATTATACAGTGACTTGATTGAATAAGGGTAACTGCTATTGAACAACTGCCGCGACAATCTCGGCCACGTCTTTGACCTTCATCGGAGCGCCGGCTTCCTTGTTAGCATCGATCAACATCCGCATGCAGAAGGGACAGGCAAGGGCCAGAGTTTCAGCACCGGTGGCTCTGGCCTCAGCGTAACGGTTGGCGTTGACGGCCTGCGTCCCTTCTTCCTCCTCCTTCCACACTTGCGCGCCGCCTGCGCCACAACAGAAGGAATTGCTTCGATTACGCCCCATTTCCAGTAAGGTCATGCCCGCTTGGGCCAGCGCCTCGCGGGGGGCGTTGTATTCGCCGTTGTGGCGACCCAGGTAGCAGGGATCGTGGAAGGTAACCTTCTCCAGCGCCGGCCCGTTGAGCTTAAGCCGGCCACTGCCAATCAACTCGGCGATGAGTTGGGTGTGATGCAGCACTTCGTAATGCCCTCCCAGGTCGGGATACTCACGGCCCAGGGTATGCAGGCAGTGAGGGCAGCCGGTGACGATTCTCTTCTTGTCCGCCCCAGCGGCGTTCAACGTTTCGATGTTCATCCGGGCCATTTCAACAAAGAGATATTCATTCCCGGCGCGGCGGGCGACGTCGCCGGTGCAGGTCTCGTGGTTGCCCAGCACGGCAAAGTTGACGCCAGCGGCGTGGAGCAGAGTGGCAATGGCCCGGGCGATACCCTGCCCGTCAGGGTCAAAGGCGCCGGCGCAGCCTACCCAATAGAGAACTTCAAAGTTGGGGTTTTCCTCCACCGTAGGCACCGGAAAACCCAGCGACCTGGCCCAGGCCAGGCGGTCATCAGCCAGCCCCCAGGGGTTGGCATTGCGTTCCATGCCGGCGAAAGCCCCCTTCAGTTGGCTCGGGAAGGCGCTGTTCATCAACACCTGGTCGCGGCGGATGTCCAAAATGTCAAACATCGGCTCGTTACCCACAGGACAGGCTTCCACACAGGCACCACAACTGGTGCAGGCCCACACCGCACTCTGGCTGATGGCATACTCGAGCAGAGTCAGTGGGTCTTCTTCATGGTTGGCAAGACCGCGCATATTTTCCTTGATGTAGTAACGTTTGTTGATTTCCAGGGTGGCCGGCGATAGCTCTTTGCCGGTGACATAGGCGGGGCAGACGTCTTGACAGCGATTGCACATAATGCAGGCGAAGGCATCCACAATTTGCGTTTGGGACAGGTCGGGCAGACGAGCCACTCCAAATTGCTCCAGGGTCTCGTCGTCAAAATCAATCGGATCGAGGGCGCCCAGGGCACTGCGCTGCGGCCGGGCTATGAAGTTAAAGGGGCCCATAAAGAGATGGGCGTGCTTGGTGTAGGGAAAGTAGGGCAAGAAGAGCAAAATCGCCCCCAAAGCCAGCCACCAGCTCACGTGCCAGCCGATTTCCATGGCTGTCGGCGACAGCCCCCCCCACGCGTGGGCCACCAGGTTGGCAAAGGGCTGCCAGTTGTCGCCGCCCCGCATGGCCACCAGGAATGAGGCTCCCAAGAAATGAAACCCCACGTGCCCCAGAATGAAAACGCCGACAATCAGCGAATCTCGGGAGATGCCCGGCAACGCTTGGGGATGCAACAGAATGTTGTCGTGATAGGCCAGGGCAGGCGCTTTCGCCAGGTAGCGCCGGATCAGGAAGAAGGACATGCCCACCAATACCGCAATACTCAACACGTCCGCCAGCAGGCGATAGACGCCCCCCGGCACGCCATATCCCAGAAAGTGAAAGCCAGGGATGTAGGCTTCGATCACGTCAATGACATTGACAGACAGATAGTAGATAAAGCCCCAGGCGACGGCAAAGTGGAAGAGGGAGGTAATGGGGCGGCGGCGTATGATCCCACCCTGGCCGACCAGGGCCACCACGCCATCGATCATCCGCTGCGGAAGATGATCAAACCTGAGGCGGCCCTGGCCGCGCACTACAATCTTTAGCATATAACCAAAGGTCACGTAGCTAAAGTACAAAGAGGCCAACACGGCCAGTGCAAACAGAATTTTTTCAATAGAAGTCAGCATACGCTCCTCGCTTGAGGTTGGTTTCGGCCCTCCCCCCGACCCCCTCACTGAAATATAACATCAGCCTGGACTATTGGCAACACGAGGGTATATTTCACTCCTTCGCCGAGTTGGGTGCATGGGATCTTGGCGCAAGTGGAAGCAGCGGCAGCAACTGGATTGGGACCATCGTTGCGCCCTCTGTGGGGCCAGGCCGCCCGTCTGGAGAAACAAGCCTATGCGGCCCCGCAAAAGCTGAAGGAGCACGTGGCGCTGTTCGAGCAGGTTACGACCGAAAAAAGCTTGCAACAGCATTTGGACCAAACTGAGTATTTGGGCGCAAAAACTGTTGAAAGTGGTGAACAAGCATGGTATATTAGGTATAATCTACAAATCTGTTCGTGGCATTTCTACTTCTATCTACTTCGCACTGGGATGAATAATGGACCACATTCTGTTAGTAGAAGACGAAGAGGCCACTGCAACCTTCATCACTCCGGCGTTAGAGCGGGAAGGCTGTACCGTCGACTGGGTATGCACGGGACGGGAGGCACTGGCGCACATCCAGAGCAGTCCTCCTGATCTGGTGTTGCTAGATTTGAAGCTGGCCGACGATATGGACGGACTCCAAGTCTGCCGGGCCATCCGCCGGGGCGAGACCTATATTCCCATCATCATGGTCACCGAAAAAGACAAAGACATGGACAAGGTTGTCGGATTGGAACTAGGGGCCGACGACTACATCACCAAGCCTTTCAACCCTTGGGAGTTGCTGGCTCGGGTGCGTGCTGTATTAAGGCTGGCCCGTAGCGGGAGAGAGATACGGCATCGCGATCAGTTACAGATCGGTCCGCTGGAGATTGATCTGGCGGGGCGGGATGTGCGAGTGGAGGGCCGTCTGGCCTCGCTGACCGCCAAGGAGTTCGACTTGCTGGTGGTGCTGGCTGACAATCGGGGGCGGGTGTTCGGCCGCGAGACATTGCTGCAACAGGTGTGGGGCTACGACTACCTGGGCGACTCTCGCACAGTGGATGTCCACATCCAGCGGTTGCGTCGCAAGCTGGAACCCGACCCACACCACCCCCGCTACCTGCTGACGGTGCATAGTATCGGCTACAAGTTCGCGGCAGATGAAGAGGTGTGAGTCGATGCCACCTTCCCCTGATCAGGAAGTGCTCTTGAGTCTTTCCCTTCCCCTGGTGTTCGCCGTCCTCGTCCTCCTCGGCCTGCTGGTGGCCGTGGGTGGCTGGCTGCTGGCCCGCCGCCGCCCTCCAGCGGCCCCTCCACTGGCCCCTGCCAGCATCTCCTGGCTACCTGCCATGCTCGAATCGTTGCCATGCGGGGTGTTGCTGACCGGCGCGCAGGGCCAGGTCAGCATGGCCAACGGCCTGGCCCATCACTGGCTGGGGGAGACCGGCCGTTCGATCAGACTGCCGCAGCCTGTCCAGGCCCTGGTGACGAGAGTGGCGGTCTCCGGCGTGAGCGAGGCTCTGGAGACTCACGCCCCCTCCGGCGAGGATGATCGGCTGTGGATCGAGGCGGCCGCCTTGGGTGGAAGCGGGGGGGTGCTGCTGCTTATCGAGGAGCGGCGGGGCGGCGG
>JAHELX010000022.1:8281-23164 GCA_024643945.1 Anaerolineales bacterium | reverse complement strand
CATAGCCATGGTGTCGATGCCTTTTTTCAAAGACCGACGAGCTTCTTCGCTAAAAATCAATTGCTTTGCCATCGAATAGTTGCTCCTTACCTAAATTTATTGGAGTGTCACGTGCTTGCTATGTCATTCGACGATAGCCAGAATATCGCTCTCTTTGAGAATCAAGTACTTTTTGTCGTCAATCTTGACTTCGGTGCCCGCGTATTTGGCGTAGAGGACAGTGTCATCTTTTTTCACGTCCATCTCGATGCGCTTACCGCCCTCATCGCGACGCCCAGGACCTACCGCCAAAACCTTACCGCGCTGTGGCTTCTCCTTGGCAGTCTCAGGTAACACAATGCCGCTAGCGGTAACTTCTTCGGCTTCAATAGGCTCGACAATGAGTCGGTCCCCTAAAGGTTTGAGATTGAGTGCCATTGAAACTTACCCTCCTCAGTACGAAATTGAATTTATGGTTTCACCTTGGACAACATTTTAGCACTCTGAATGTCAGAGTGCTAAGATAGAGCAATCTTACCGCAACTTGTAGGAAACGTCAAATCCGGGGAACAGTTTTGGAGGACTGGAAGCGAAGCGAAATAGACATCGAGACGCAACTCAGCGTGCGCCAGTGGAATCAGCAATGTCGCTATGGTTATGTGGAGACGAGCTGTGCCACCGGTGCGCGCGTAGACCATTGTTTTGCAGCGGTAGCCTATCTGGCGATGAGCCTATGCTCCTGCCAACAGCCGCGCCAATTCCTCCTCCACGATATCCTCGTCCAGCTTCTTAAACAGGGGCGATGGCCGCTGCAGCTTTTGTCCAACCGATAACCGACTTGGCTCCCACCTGCCAATCGCCTGGCTACTATCATAGCATAGAGCTGTGTGAGAACGCTCGGCCTCGGCAAAGGTTTGCGTGTACTGTCGGCCAAACAGTTGGCCCTCGTAACCCAGCATCTCGTGCAGCCGCTGGCTGGTAAAGGGCAAGAAGGGAGCCAAGAGTATCTTGAGATTGTCAATGACGCGCAAAGTAACGTAGATGGTGGTGGCAGCCGCATTTCGGTCTTCCTTGATCTGAAACCAGGGCGCTTTTTGATCCAGGTACACATTGACGGCCCGGGCGATACCCATGGCCTCTTCCAAGCCAGCTTTCAGCCGGACAGCATTGATCAACTCACCGACCGACTGGAATCCGGCCTCAGCCTTTGCCAGGATCTCGCGGTCCAGATCATCCAGGTCGCCTGGCTCGGGGATACGCCCATCGAAGTGCTTGTAACCGAAGCTGAGCACGCGGTTCACCAGGTTGCCCCAAGTGGCAACCAGTTCATCGTTGTTTCGGCGAAGGAAGCCTTGCCAGGTGAAATCGGTATCGCGGGTTTCGGGCGCGATGGCGGTCAAGTAGTAGCGAGCCGGATCAGGATCATACCGTTCCAGCAGATCAGGCGCCCAAATGGCCCAATTGCGGCTGGTGGATAGCTTTTGGCTTTCCATGTTCAGATATTCGTTGGCCGGCACATCGTAGGGTAGGTTCAGCCTCTTGGTTGGGTTGTCTTCGTAGAGACGCTCGACAGCAATCAATTCGCCCGGCCAGATAATGGTGTGGAAGGGGATGTTATCTTTGCCCATGAAGTAATAAGTTTTGGCGGTCGGGTCGTACCAACATTCCTTCCATTTTTCGGGCTGCCCGACGTTGTGCGCCCACTCCACGCTGGCGGTGAAGTAGCCCATCACTGCCTCAAACCAGACGTATATTCGCTTGCGCTCATATCCCTGCACCGGGACCGGGATGCCCCATTCGATATCGCGAGTAATGGGCCGTCCTTTGAGACCCTCTTTGAGGTAACCGCGCGAGAAATTGATGACGTTAGGTCGCCAGTGCTCCTTGTGATCGTCCAAATAGGCCCAAAGGCGATCCTCAAGCTTGGGCAAATCGAAGAAGAGGTGCTCTGTCACGCGGATGACAGGGGTGGAACCGTCAGTTTTGCTGCGAGGGTTGATGAGTTCAGTGGCGTCGAGAAGGTTTCCGCAATTGTCGCATTGATCACCGCGCGCCCCGTCATAGCCGCAATAAGGACAGGTGCCTTCTACATAACGATCGGGTAAGAAACGTCCTTCTGTCTGTGAATAAAGCTGGCGCTGATTCTCTTTGTAAAGGTAGCCATTGTTCAGGCAAGCCAGGAATATGTCCTGGGCGATGCGATAGTGATTTTCGGTGTCGGTGTGAGTGAACAGGTCATAGCTGACCCCGATCTGCTGAAAAGTTTCGAGAAAACGAGCGTGGAAGCGCTCAAAGACCTGACGCGGGCTGACCCCCTCGGCGTCGGCACGGACGGTGATGGGTGTGCCATGGGAGTCGGACCCAGAGACCATCAGTACGTCATGCCCGGCGAGTCGGTGGTAGCGGGCGAAGATGTCCGGCGGCAGGTACGAGCCGGCCAGGTGTCCGATGTGCAGGTCACCATTGGCGTAAGGCCAGGCAGTGAATACCAATATTTTTTCGGCCATAGTTGTTTCTCCTCTTGTTTATACCCAACGCATGTGGGTGTACCTCCCCGGAGGGGAGTCGCCCACATGCGGGTATTATATGTCCCTGGTATCTGATTGTACCACACTCTTTGCGCAAGCCAAACAAAAAGCCGCGCCCGATGGCGCGGCCTGGAGTCCAGTTGGCAGGAGTCAGCAACTCCTGGCGCAGGTATAGCGGCCACGCCAGCAAGTAAGGTACATCATCGTCGCACGCATCATAGAGACTATAACTTGCATTAGACTCATCATCATCTCTTGAGCAACACATTGGTAAAAGGGTCGAATTGATTGTATTATACTCGGAATATACCGGATTGTAAAGGGCTTTTTTGATAAAATATAGGGCAATCGCATCTAAATTCCAATGCCCTATCCGGGGCACTTGCGCCCGTCGTCGGCGTGGAGTAGAATTCCTTGACCCACCCTGGCTGCGCCGCGCAGCGGGGGTGCAGGCATGACGGAGCACCACGCGCGCCCAGGGTAAAGACAACTGCAGAAAGGACAAACGATACTGGCCGGCCGGTTACCACAAGGCTGTTTCCTACTTTGAGTCTATCACTATGTGTGGTACTATATCTTCTGCTTCTTGCTCTCTGACTCCCCGGGTGTTGCCTGAGCGACGGCATATGGGAGGCAATTGGGCATGGAAGTTGTGGCAATTTGAAGTATCACAGGTCCGTTACCGGGATGATCCACCCGATGGTCAGGCTGCCTTTCGATATCTGCCGGGTAAGCGGCCGGTACTCATCTCGGCGCCACATGGCGCGCTGCACTGGCGCCAGGGTGGATGGAAAGGGGAAGATGAATACACAGCAGCGCTGGCCCACGTGTTGGCCAAGGAGACCGGCGCGCATGCCCTGTACACGGTGCGGCGTATCCGGCCTGATCCTAACTTTGAAGATGATTCCGATTACAAGCGGACTCTGGCTCAGCTAATACGCGAACACGATATCGAACTGATTCTCGATCTACACGGCGCGCGGCGTAGGCGAGACTTCGGCTTGGAATTGGGCACCATGAGCGGTGTCACCTGCCCTGACTTCGAAGCCACTATCATCCAATATCTCGAGTGGCAGGGATTTGTGCGAAACCATCGCCGTTCTCTGGACCGGCTTTGGGTGAACCGACTTTTCAAAGGGGGAGCCCATCAGCGGACTGTGACCCGTTTTGTGTGGGAGCAGTGCGGTGTCAATGCGGCCCAAATCGAGATCAACGCTCACCTGCGGGTGGTGCGCCGCAAACCTGACGCCACTCTTTATTCGGATGAACCTGATTTCGCCGCCGACCCAGTTCGCATGAAGCGGACAATCAATGCCCTGATCAGAATTATCCGGGCCGTTTAGAGTAGGCGGTAGCAATGGGTGAGTCGCAGGTAGTAACCAACAAACACCGGAATTTCCAGGTACGGGTATCAGACAGGAGGTGCGAGGTGTCATCTGTGACTCCCAGCGGGGAATACACAAATGTTCTCACCCGAAAAGAGGGGCGGGTGGGTATTGTGCAGATCAACCGGCCACAGGTAAGGAATGCACTTAATAGCCAAACAATGGCCGAATTGATAGATGCGCTACAGATCTTCGATGCTGACGAGGAGATCGGCTGTATAGTCATCACCGGGGACGAGAGAGCCTTCGCCGCCGGTGCCGACATAAAGGAGATGGCCGATGCCTCGGTGGTTAAAATGATGAATTCGCCCTTCATCGGCTACTGGGACAGTTTGCGGGCCATCCGGAAGCCGATTATTGCTGCCGTCAGTGGTTGGTGCCTGGGTGGCGGATGTGAGATAGCGATGGCTTGCGATATGATCATTGCTTCCGAATCGGCCAGATTCGGTCAGCCGGAGATCAACATCGGTATAATGCCGGGCGCTGGTGGTACTCAACGTCTGACTCGAGCCGTGGGCAAAGCGATTGCTATGGAGATGATCCTCAATAATCGCCATCTCAGCGCCGAAGAGGGGCTACGCCACGGGCTGGTCAACCGGGTGGTGCCGGTGGAGCGATATCTGGACGAAGCCATCCGGCTAGCCGCCGAAATTGCCGACCGGGCGCCGGTAGCGATACGTTTAGCCAAAGAGGCGGTCAATCACGCCTTTGAGACCATGCTGGGCGAGGGGATGGTCGTGGAGCGTCGATTGTTCAATATGCTGTTCGCAACTGAAGATCAAAAAGAAGGCATGGCGGCTTTCATCGAAAAACGTGCGGCAGGATGGAAGGGGAGGTGAAGAGCCATGCGCACCATCTACCTTGACAAGGATATCCCCAAAGCTCTGGTTGTCAAGATACTCAAACCTATCTGGCCCGGCGTCGTCTTTACCCCTCTGTCGCCTTCTCGCTACGAGGAGATGCCGGAGCCCGAATTGCCCGGCCCTCGCTGGGTGCGGGTGAAGAACAAGCAATGCGGCATTTGTGCCAGCGATTTGTCGCTGCTCTTCGTAGATGCCGATCCTTCTATTGCACCCGTTGCCTTGCCAGGCAACCAGCGCCTTTATCTGGGTCATGAAGTGGTCGGCCATGTCACGGAAGTTGGCCCCGAGGTGACGAGGGTGAAAGTAGGCGACCGGGTAATTATGGACACTCGCTTTCAAGGAGCCACCTGCTTGAGCCAGGAGATTTATCCACCCTGCCCTCACTGCGCCCAGGGCAATTACACACGCTGCGAAAACGCTTCGGCGAGGATTGGGCCGCAGGGCGTCGGCGGGGGCTGGGGCGATGGCTTCACTGCCCACGAGACCGAGATTTACCCTGTCCCGGACGATCTGACTGATGACCAGGCGATGATGGTGGAACCCATTAGCACCGGTCTGCGAGCCGTATTGCGCCGTACGCCGGGACCGGGGCAGCATGCACTGGTGCTGGGTAACGGTATTGTAGGCCTCGACACCTTGCAATGCCTGCGCGCTGTGTCGCCCGACTGCCACATCGCCACGATGGCCCGTCATCCGCATCAGGCCGAGATGGCCCGCCGCCTGGGTGCCGATGAGGTGGTACTGGGAGAGGATGGCTACCAGGCGACCGCCCGCATCACCGGCGCTAAATTGTACGAGGGGATGTTCCACAATCGTATGTTACTCGGTGGCTTCGATGTGATTTACGATTGCGTCGGCTCGGCTCGCACTCTGCAAGATAGCCTGCGCTGGGCGCGGGCCGGCGGGACAGTGGTGATGGTCGGCATCGAATTTGCCCCCCTCAAGTTAGACCTCAACCCCATCTGGTACCAGGAGGTGGATCTGATCGGCCTCTATGCGCACGGAGCCGAGCCATGGGGGGGCGAAACCCGGCGCACCTATAGCCTGGTGATTGATTTGATGCGCGAGGGCAAATTGACGGTGGACGGGCTGATCACTCATCGCTTTCCCCTGAGCCAGTGGCGACAGGCGATCAGCACAGCGTTGGACAAACGCAATGGCTCTATCAAGGTGACATTTGACTACACTATGGAATGAGCAAGCAGCTCGGCAAAGCAAAATTTATGGGGGGTAAATAATGGAGGCCTATGACGCCGCATCAAATGGCGAAGGTGCCAGTTCCTCAGCGAGCACACAAGCCAGTCCAGCAAGAGAATACACATGGCAACCGCGTCCAATTAATGTTTGGCTTAGCATAAATCCTTGCAATAGTCTTGAGTTGCACGTGCTGCGCGCCATACAGGAGAGGCTTGAGGCTCGGGGATGCATTTTTGTTCAGGTGCCAGAGGAGAAAACAGAGCTGGGATCAGTGGCTCATCTTGCCATAGGTTTTGGGGCGAATCTGCGGGAAGAGATCAGACCCATAGCAGTTTATGGCCGATTGCCCAAGCCACGGGGCACGGTTCTGATGGTCACCGCAGTTCAAAGTATCCCGGAGGAAAACCTGTTCGACCTGGCTCGCGGACAGCTTATCAAGAAGGGTGGACAACTCGGCATCCTGGTGGAGGGTGATCTAAAAGGAACAACGGTGAGAAGAGCACTCTGGGCCAGCATGGCGGGAAACCATTGCCTGCTCAATGGTCGCGAGGAAGACATCTTCGACAACCTGGCACTCCGCGTGCAGGCTCACGCCGGTGCGGGCAAGGTAAACATATATGAAGGTGATGATGATACACTAATATCGTGGGAGGAGTGGAGCGAATCGCCTGTCCACCGGGATATAGCTCAGGCGGGACGCGCACTGGGTAAAGCCAATATCATTGAAGACGAAGTGGTCCTGGATCAATATGGTTCAGATAGACAGGCGCGAGAGGTGTTGAGATTCCTGGAAAGAGGCGCATTGGGGGAGGGGATGCGGAGCCAACTTGACTCGACGCTTCGCGTTATGGGCGTGACAACCACTGGTGGTGGTAAGATCAACATCAACCCTGACCCAATGTACGGTCAGATTGTCCCGATCGGTCAGTTGACGTGGACAGGCTACATTCGGGCGATTCCGCAAGGTTGCCCCATCACTTTCAAAGACCCCTCGATAGAGACACATGAAAATGGAATGGTGTATCTGGCTGGTGCCCTGATCGATGCTGGTGTTGTGGATGGTTTTGATAGCTTCCTACGATTCCTCAAGAGCCACTTTGCCCGACACGACCGAATTGATGTACTTCCCAGCGGTATGCAAGCTAAGGTAACAGCTATCGAGCATTTCCATCGGCAACCCCGAAAGGGCACTATAAAGGATCCAGCCAGGATAGAGCTTGTCTACCCAGACGAAGAGCGTTTTCCCAGGATTGATTTCCCTTGCGGCGTGCGTCAGGCGGAGCTGCAGTTACTGTCGGCCCTGTTTAAAGCCAAAGCCTTCGGGGAGCCCGGCCTATTGGACAAAGTAGTAATAGCCATTCTCCCGGGCCATGGGTCTGTAGCTGTTTACGGCGGGCAAAGACAGGAGCTTACCGAGATCCTAACCAATAGTATGGAGATGGAGGAACCAACGCGGGTCTAGGCTCTAAACCAGACCTTGTCAACAGGGCTGCACCAGATCCAATGGAGATGTCCGATGGCCAACCGGACCCTTCCCTGGGCACGCATTTATAATATATTCGATCCTTTCTCCCCCCTAGTGCCTGGGCAAATTGATAAGTTGTTCGTCGAGCGGCCGCACAGCCCGTTGGCCCGGCTGCGTTACGAACTGGGACCCGACCATCTGCCCCAGCGGATGTTGCTGGTTGGCCAGCCATCCAGCGGAAAGAGTACCGAGCTGGCGCGGCTGGCGACCGACTTGGGTCGCGAGGAGATAATGGTGGTGCGTATTGACCTGGATCAAAACCTCGACGCCTCGCGGGTCAACCCGGTTGAGACTCTCTTCTTGATGGGACTGGCCATCTACAAAGTGGCTCAGGTTCTCTATGGCAATGTACCCGGCAAAGCACCTGGCCGCGAGCCTGTTGAAGAGATGAGTCGGGCGTTGGAGGCCATCGTCACCAAGCACACCGAGATAGAGTCGCCGGTAGACCTGGCAAAGGAGATCGAAGAGTTGATCTGCTTCACTGCCACAGGCGTGGCCGGGGCTATCACCGGGCCAGCCGGCGCAGCGATGACCGGCGCTGCGGTGCGTGGCATAGCCGGTGTCGCCCGGCGACTACCCTTTGTCTCCGGCACGACCGCCGAGATTGTCCGTAAAACCGAGGTTGCCCCCACCATTCGTGTCATGGCTGATGCCCTCAACCAGTTGATCGCCGATTTGGAAGCCAAAGCCAATAAGCCATTGACGATACTAGTGGATGGCCTCGACCGACTGCAAGATCCCAACCTGGTCAGACTCTTGTTTGCTGATGAACAAGCGTTTCTCAATAGTCCAAGCTGCCGCGTGGTCTACATCGCCCCTTCGCTTGTGGCCTACGACAGAGAGTTCGGCGTCACTCGGGCACGGTTTAATATCTTCCGTTTCCCTAACGTTCAGCTTCACGAACCGCGGGCGCAAAGAGGACGTGACTGGCGTGACGATGCGGGTTGGGAGACGATGCAAGCCATCTGTGACAAACGGCTGGCCTTCCTGGGGCTGGCGCGCGACCAGGTGGTGGACGAGGCTGCCCTGGAGATCCTTATCCAGCGCAGCGGTGGCAATGTGCGCGATTTCATTCGCCTTTTCCGCAGTGCCACCGTCAACGCCCAAATAGCTGACAGACTGTGGATTGACGAGCCAGCCGCTGAAGAAGCCTTTTGGGAACTGCGGCGCCTGTACGATGCCCAACTTCGGCCTACCCTACGCCAGATCCTGGATAGAGTGGCCGAGACCAACCAGTTGACAGACGACCCGGATTGCGATAGGCTATTGTATAGTTCCATCATCCTGAACTACACCGATCACGAAAATTGGTACGATGTACACGCGGTGCTATGGTGACCACGGCGACTGAAGTTACTACAGAAACCCATCCTTTGCTCGCTCTACGAACGGGCCTGGAGCGCATAATCAAGCACCTGGGTCTCTCTGATCGAGGGACGCTGCTTATTGTTACTACGCCCGACGCCGACGCCGAGACGGTACTGGCCGACGAATTGGCTCACCGGTTGCGTGGCCGGGTGAATGTGCGACGCTTTCGCTTTGGGGATGACAGCCAACTCAGTTTGAGTCGTCACTTACGGACGTTGCCTCATCCCCCTGGGCAAGAGGCTCTTTTCGTCTCCGGGCTGGATGATCTTTCACCGGACGACCGATCTGATGCCATCCTGGCTCTCAACCTGGGACGTGAACGGCTGGCCCAGGCTGGCTATTCGGTAGTGCTCTGGGTACGCCCAGCCAGCCTGACTGACCTCACCTCGCGTGCTCCCGACTTTTTCTCGTGGCGGAGTGGCGTCTTTCAGTTCGATCTGCCAACCGACCCTGTGCAGCGTCAAGAGTTGGTGGCGACTCTCCGTTTGAGTGCTTCCAATGGGATGGACGAGCCACACATTCGCTATCTGGATTATCTGATTGCCTCCTTCCGCTGGCTGGACTTTCGAGGCCTGTTGCAGGTACGCAACGTGGTGCGTCTGCCGTTGGAGGAGGTTTATGTTCCTCTGGCGGGCGTGGAGTATGGAGTAGGAAGCAAGCAATACGAGGTTGAGGGTACGGAAAAGCTGCCTCACGAAGCCGAGTCTCTTTATTCCCAACCCCCGACTCCTTATTCCCGGCCCTCGACTCGTGTAGACCTGGCCGACGCGCTGCGGAAACATCGCCGCGTGGTAGTATTGGGTGATCCCGGTTCAGGCAAGACCACCCTTTTAAAGTACATTGCGCTCAAATTCGCTTATGCCTGTCGCAACCGAGAGGAAACGACTGAACTGGGCCCGGTACATTTCCCAATTTTGCTATCTGTTGCTGGCTACGCGTCGGCGCGGAGGGCAGCCAGAGAACCCTTGCCGATCCTTGACTACCTCTCGTGCTACTTCGCCGAACTGGGGCTGGGGGGTGTGGAACAAATGATCCAGGCGCGGCTGGTCAGCGGGCACTGTATTGTGTTACTGGATGGCCTGGACGAAGTGTTGAGCCTCGACGAGCGTACCAACGTAGCACTGGAAGTGGACCGGCTGGCCCGTGCCTACGGGGACAACCGCTTCCTGGTCACCAGTCGCATTGCCGGCTACAGCAGTGCCCCGCTACTTGCCGATTTTACCCCGTTCGTCATCCAGCCCTTTGGCCTGGACGAGATCCTGGGCTTTGCTCACCAGTGGAGTCGCGCCTTTGAGGCGGCCGGCTATACCAGCCCGCCTCCTCCCGAGGCGGAGGCACGCGCTGCTGTCCAAGCCGAAAACCTGGTGGGGGCTATCAAGAGCCACCCGGCGATTCAGAAACTGGCCGCCAACCCGTTGTTGTTGACTCTGTTAGCCTTGATTTACCGTCAAGGTACCCGTCTGCCTCACCGCCGTGTAGACCTCTACCGGCTGTGCGTCGAGGCCCTGGCGGAGACATGGAATCTAGCCCGCAGTCTATCAGGCCGCCCCATTAACCTCTACTTGGGTGAGCGTCAGCTCGACGCCCACCTGGTGGGCCGCATCCTGGCCCCCGTTGCCTTCTGGATGCACGCCACACAGCCAGGGGGGCTAGCCACACGCCAGGCACTGGAAGCGCGTATTGCCGGCTGGTTCCGCGAAGAGGATGTAGGGGTGTACCACCATGCATCTGAAGTAGGGTCATATCGTGATACCCCGTTGGCTCTGGCGCACGACTTCTTGGAGTTGATCCGAGAACAGAGCGGGCTACTGGTCGAGCGCGGCTTAGACCAGTTCGGCTTTATGCACCTCACTTTCCAGGAATATCTGGCAGCGCGTCATGTGGCCGCGCAACGCGATCCTTTTGCCCTGGTCCAGCCCCACCTGCACGACCCGCGCTGGCGCGAAGTGATCCTGTTAACAGCCGGGCTGCTGGGGAGCTTCTCCGAAGGCTGGGCTACTGATTTCGTCCGGGCCATCCGTCAGGCAAACAGTCCTTACGAGGAGATTCTGCACCGGGATCTGTTTCTGGCTTGCAGGTCTCTGGCCGACAACGTTCCCCTGGCTCGTGACCTGCGCGAGTCTCTGCTGGCCCAACTTCTGGCTCTGTGGCAAGAGACGCCTTACCGTAAGTTGCGAGAAGAGATAAGCGATTTGTTGGCCATCCTGGGTCAGAGCGAAGCTGGTACTCGAGCGGCCTGGTCCCTGCTGCCTGCCCTGAGCGGCGAAGATGAAGACACACACGCACGAGCACGCATAGCCTGGGCGGTGTGGCTGTTGGGCTGGACAGACGAGGTTGTAATCCAACAACTGCAGACAGCGCTCCAAGTCGACGACGAGAACTCATGGGTGACATCTGGCATGGCTACTACTGAGGGCCGACTGGTTATAAAACCTTTGATGGGCCAGCTAGATCAGACCGACGAGACAGTAGTGCAAAAGTTGTTGATGGCCTTGCACCACAAGGCGGCGTATGTACGGCGAATGGCAGTCCAGGGATTAGGACGGCTGCCCCGAGCCGACGAGCCCGCTGTGCGAGGGCTGCTAGTTGCCTTACACGATGAGGACACGGGCGTGCGGGGAGACGCAGCTGAGGTGCTAGGGGTATTAGGCCAGGCAGACAAAGTCGTGGCTCAAGCTCTGCTGACTGTCCTGTCGGATGAAGATGCGTACGTGCGGGCGTGCGCGGCCGAGGCGTTGGGCCGACTAGGCTGGATGTCGGATGAAGTGGCAGCCACCTTGTTGAGTGCGCTGCGCGACAAGTCAAACCGGGTCCGTGCCGCCGCCGCTTGGGCGCTGGCCCGGTTAGGTCAGACGGAGCCTGCGGTCCTGAGGTCGCTGTGGCGTCTGCTCAGACTGAAGCGTAGCCAGGAAGTGATTCTTTACCCAAATTGGAAGACGAAAGACCTTGAATGGACTCAAGGTCCAGCGTATGACGCCTTCTTCGCCGCGTTATGGGCACTGGTGGAGAAGTTGGCGGCAGATGACGGGCGAGAATGAAAATACTGGTCATCGGCGCTACTGGCTTCATTGGAGGGGCAATTGCGCGGGCGGCGGTAGAGCGGGGCTGGCAGGTGCGTGCTATGCGTCGGGACGATCGCCGGGCTGGCGCCATCGGCGATCTGGCCGCCCGGGCCGAAATAGAGTGGCGCCAAGCCAACCTGATTGACGCCAGCACTATTGCCGAGGCGATGCTTGGCTGCGACGTGGTCTTCCACGCAGCCGGCTATTATCCCACCAGCAGCCATGACTCGGCCCGACAGATTCGTCGGGCTCAAACGCAGATGGAGCAAGTGTTGCTGGCTTTTCGTCAGGCCAAACCCGACCTGCTGGTCTACACCAGTTCGCTCAGCACCATTGGCCCTCCTTCAGAGCCGGGTCGCCTGGCAAATGAGAGTGATGTGTATCAATTGGGGAGCACACCAGCCCTATACTTTGACATTAAGATTGTGATGGAGCAGATGGCCCTAGGATCCGGGCTGCCGGTGGTGGCGCTGTGTCCTGCCGCCGTCTTCGGGCCGGGCGATGTGAAACCTACCACCGACCGGCTGCTCCTCGACGTAGCGAAGGGACGAGTGCCCTTCTACCCAGATGGCCAGATCAACGTTGTGGATGTGCGGGACGTAGCAGCAGCGCACCTGTCCACCATCGAGAGAGGACAGCCGGGCGAGCGATACATCATAGGCGGCGAAAACATGAGTATTCGCCACATGTTGACCATTACGGCGCGCCAGGCAGGTCGCCGGCCGCCCTGGGTACCTCTGCCGTCGAGACTGGTCGAATTGGCCGGCATCGTGGCTGGTCGGCTGGGCATCCTGGGAGGTGATATGCTGCAGGCTATCCGCTATTTTCAGCCTCTGGATGCGAGCAAAGCCCGCGCCGAACTCGGGCTTACCTCTCGGCCCTTCGCAGACACGGTACGCGACGCCCTGGACTGGTTCCATGAGCATGGTTATTTTGGATAGACAACAGTAGGTGAAAGATCCATGGGGTCTGGAAAACATTCTAAAAGAGATGATGCAGCCTATATCACGATCGTAGAAGGTCCCCCCCCGGAATTTACAGAAGTTGATACGTATTGGACCGCTTCCCTGGCCGAGGGACGCTCCCAGGCCGTAGTTGCCATGTGTGAAACACGCACGCTTAATGGTGAGGCACTGGTCCAACGCTGCCGCCAGGCGTGGCAAGAGGGCAGGTTTGCACGCCTGGACTTCCCACAACTGGATGGCGGGCGGGCCGAAGTGGAGATTGTTGCCGCCCGTTGGGAGCGGGTCCCTGAAGGCCAGAAATTGATTTTGTGGGTTAAAATGGAGGATGTTGAAGAGATGGAGGAAAACGATCTGGAGTTTTAGCCCTGGCCAGCTTCACCTGATAAGGAGAAGAATCCTATGTCTGAAGAGTTAACTGAGTTCATCCGCGAACACGTCGCCATGGTTGAGTCGATGGAGAAGGCAGCCAACCTGGCGTATTGGAATTTCACAACGACCGGAAAAAAAGAGTACGAAGAGGAAGTTACCCGCCTTCAGGTAGCGTTGCGCAAAGTATACGCCGACCGAGCCCGCTTTGAGCGATTCAAGGCGCTGACAGATGGCCGGCGCCTGGACGACCCGGTGCTGGCGCGCCAGGTGATATTGCTGCGCAATGCCTTCATCGGCAACCAGATGGACGACGAAACCATCGAGGAACTCACCCGACGCGAAGTCGCCATTGCGAGCACCTTCAACACCTTTCGAGCTGAGCTTCAGGGAAAGAAAGTTACCGAAAACGAACTGAACGAGATTCTGCGCGAGTCAGATGACCTGGGCTTGCGCCATCAGGCGTGGGAAGCCAGCAAGCAAATCGGGCCCCACGTGGCTGATCAACTCATCGAACTTGTAGAATTGCGCAACGACATCGCTCACAGCATCGGCTTTGAGAATTATTACTACATGGGGCTCACCTTGCAAGAGCTGGATCAAGACGAACTCTTCGCCGTCTTCGACGAGTTGGATCGGCTGGCGAGTCCTGTCTACTGCGATTACAAAGCCGACCTGGATGCACAACTCGCCGATCGTTTTGGCATCCCCGCGGATGATCTGCGCCCCTGGCATTATGGCGACCCCTTCTTCCAGGAGGCGCCGATTGACGATTCCACAGTGCGCAAGTTCCTGACCAACACTTTTGCACACCAGGACATCGAAACTCTAACCCGTCGCTTCTATCACGCTATTGGCATGGACGTGGACGATGTGCTGGCGCGCAGTGATCTGTACGAACGAGAAGGTAAGCAACAACACGCTTACTGTATCCACGTGGACCGGATGGGTGACATTCGCATCCTGGCCAACATCAAGCCCAACGACAAATGGATGAGCACCATGCTCCACGAGTGTGGCCACGCTGTCTACGAGAAATACCTGGATCCGGACCTGCCCTATATCCTGCGCGAGCCCGCGCACATCCTCTCCACCGAAGCCATCGCTATGCTGATGGGCCGTTTGGAAGCCGACGGGAACTGGCTGGTGACCTATGCCGGGGCCTCCGAAGCAGAAGCTCATTCCCTGGCCAACAAGCTGTGGCGGCAATTGCGTGGCAAGCTGCTTATTATAGCGCGCTGGGTTCCCGTGATGAGTCATTTTGAACGCGCCCTTTACGAAGATCCGCATCAAGACTTAAACAGCCTTTGGTGGGACCTGGAAGAGCGTCTGCAGATGGTACCGCGCCCCGAAAGGCGCGACGCGCCCGACTGGGCCGCCAAGATTCACCTGGGCACTGTCCCCGTCTATTACCACAACTACCTGATGGGAGAACTCATCGCCTCGCAACTACGTCACTACATTGATGCCCATGTCTTGGGCGGAAACGGGGATGTAGGCCACCGATGTGTCACGGACCCGGCCGTGGGACATTACCTCACCCAAAAGGTCTTTCGGCCCGGAGCTTTACGGCACTGGCAAGAGGCATTGGAGTTCGCCACCGGCGAACGACTGCGGCCCCAGTACTTTGTGGATCAAGTCAAAG
>JAHELX010000022.1:4523-8181 GCA_024643945.1 Anaerolineales bacterium | reverse complement strand
AACCCCTCAATGAGGAGGAAATGACCAATGGAGATCAAAGGAAGGAACATCCTGGTATTGGGCGGCTACGGACTGGTTGGTATGGCTGTCTGCCGCCAATTGATGTATGAGAAGCCCAACACATTGATCGTCAGCTCACTGCTGGAAGACGAGGCCCACAAAGCGGTGGATCGCCTGCGCGCGGAATTCCCCGACGGCCAGGTGAAGCTCATCCCGATGTGGGGCAATGTTTTTGTACGGACCGCCCTCAAAGACAAAACTCGTGCCGAAGTGTTAGCCAGCTCTGAGTACCGCCGCTGGGTATTCGAGGACGTGCTGGCCGAAATGAGCGAGCCAACATTGGCCGCCTCGTACCTGGCGCAAATTGTGATGGGCGAGACGGCCGAGTGGCCGGGTGTCGTACCCGACGCTATCGTAGATTGTATCAACACCGCCACCGCGCTGGCCTATCAGGACATCTACACCAGCGCGGCTGAAGTGCTCGACATTTACGATCGGGCCATCGAGGTCTGGCGCATAGGTAAAGGATCGCCCGAGCAGGCGACTGAGACTTACGTGGAAGCGGTTGAGCGCCTGCTGGCCAGCCTTTATGTACCACAACTCGTCCGTCACGTCCAAGTTCTGCACGAGGCGATGAAGCGAGCCGGCACACGAGCTTACATCAAAATCGGTACCAGCGGCACAGGCGGCATGGGGTTAAACATCCCTTACACCCACGGCGAAGAGAAACCTTCGCGCGTGCTGCTCAGCAAATCAGCTATGGCCGGCGCTCACAGCTTGCTCCTGTTCCTCCTGGCCCGCACGCCAGATGGTCCAGCGGTGAAAGAGATCAAACCTACCGCCGCCATCACCTGGAAGCAAATTGGGTATGGGCCGATCAAAAAGCGAGGCCGCGAGATCCCTCTTTACGACTGTCCGCCTGACCGGGGGCTGCGTCTGGACGGTGGCCAGTCGTTCGATTTGAACGCGCATCACGGGGGGCGCCCCTTGGACGGCGTGCTGGAGTCAGTCTACATCGACACTGGAGAGAATGGCTATTTTTCGTTAGCTGAATTCACCGCCATCACCACCCTGGGCCAGATGGAAGGGGTTACGCCGGAGGATATCGCCTTTAACGTGGTGCGCGAAATCAAGGGGATCAGCACCGGGCACGACGTAGTCGCCGCCCTGGATGGTGCGGTATTGGGACCCAGCTACCGGGCTGGCATGCTGCGCCACCGGGCGGCTGAGTTCGCCAGACAGTTGGAGCGCGAGCACGGCGTTGACAGTGTGGCCTTTGAAATTCTCGGCCCACCTAAATTGTCGAAGTTGCTGTTTGAAGCCTATATGCTCAAACGCACATTCACCACCATGCAGGCCGTGGCCGAGAGCCGCCCTGAAGCGCTGTCTGCAGCTCTGGTAAAGCTGGTGACAGAAGACAGGGGGCTGCGCAGCCAGGCCATTTCCATCGGCATCCCTATCCTTATCCCGACAGGGGACCTGTCGGGGGCCGACGGCGTGAACCTGCTGTGTGCTGTCCGGGAACGGCGTGACCATCGCTGGGAGTGGCAACATTGGAACGTAACGCCGGCGGCCATCGACCGCTGGGCCGAGACCGAGTGGATTGACTTACGCATTGGCAATATGGCCCACTGGAAGACGCGCATGGCCAACATCCTATCCGAGGCGAAGGCTATGCCCGACCCCAACTTCGACTCCAGCTCTCGGTGGGGACGCCCGATGGCCAATCCAGCCACCTGGCAGTTACAGGCCGAAATCGACGTGGGTGAGGTCGCTGGTTGGATCTTTACCAACGAAGAACAAGGCGGGCGGATGAAGGGATAGCGCAGGATGAAACGACTCTTATCTGGCAACGAAGCCATCGCTTTGGGGGCATGGGAAGCCGGTGTGCGCTTCGCCAGTGCTTACCCTGGCACCCCCTCCACCGAGGTACTGCAAAATCTGGCCGGCTACAGCGACGTGGTCGCTGAATGGGCCAGCAACGAAAAGGTAGCCCTGGACGCCGTGGCCGGGGCCAGTTTCGCCGGAGCACGGGCCTTGGCAGTGATGAAACACGTGGGCGTAAACGTAGCCGCCGACAGCCTGATGACCCTGTCCTACACCGGTGTAGGAGCCGGGTTGGTGCTTGTCTCGGCCGACGATCCAGGTGCGTTTAGCTCGCAGAACGAGCAAGACAACCGCCACTACGCCCGCTTCGCCAAAATCCCCTGCCTGGAGCCGTCGGATAGCCAGGAGGCGAAGGACTTCACCATGCTGGCCTTCGAACTGAGCGAGGAATTCGATACCCCGGTGATGCTGCGCACGACCACTCGCATTGCTCACTCCAAATCGGGGGTAGAAGTGGAGCCACCCCGCCAGCGGGAGCCATCCCCACCTCCGCCGCCCTTCCAGCGGCAGCCGGACAAATTCGTAATGATCCCGGCCTATGCCCGCCGGCGTCATCCCCAGGTGGAAGCCCGGCTACGCCGACTGGCCGAGCATGCCGAAACGATAGCCATCAACCGCGTAGAATGGCGAGATAAGGCCATTGGCGTTATCAGTGGGAGCATAGCCTATCAATACGCGCGCGAGGTTTTCCCCAATGCTTCGACCTTGAAACTGGGCATGAGTTATCCGCTTCCCCAAGAGCTCATGCGTGATTTCGCCTCGCAGGTGGAACGCCTGGTCGTCGTCGAAGAACTGGATCCCTTCTGGGAGGAGATGTTGCGAGCGATGGGCCTGAACCCGGTGGGCAAGGAGGTTTTCCCGGCAGTGGGCGAGTTGAGCATCTCGGCCGTGCGGGAAGGAGCAGTCAAGGCGGGATTGCCTGCGTTGTCCTTGCCGCAGTCTCTCCTTGTGCCTTCTGGGGAAAACGAGAGGCCCGTCATTCCCCCCCGCCCGCCGGCCCTTTGCCCGGGCTGTCCGCATCGGGCTGCCTTTTACGCCGTCAAGAAACAAAAGCTGCTGGTGTCAGGCGACATCGGCTGCTATGCCATTGGCGTGCTGCCTCCTTTCGAGGCTATGGATGCTCTCATCTCAATGGGGGCCAGCGTGGGTATGGCCCATGGTATGACCCGCGCCGGGCTGCAGGAGAAGGTGGTCGCCGTCATCGGCGATAGCACACTTTTCCACGCTGGCCTGCCGGCCCTGGCCAACGCCGTTTACAACAACGGTGTGGCCACCACCATGATCCTCGACAATTACACCACTGGCATGACCGGTGGGCAGAGCAATCCCGGTACCGGCCATACCTTACAAGGAGCTACATCGCCGCGCATAGACATCGAAGGTGTCGTGTGGGCGCTAGGCATCGAGGACGTGTGGCGCGTGGATGCCTTTGACGTCAAAGGGATAGAGCAGGCCATCAAAGAAGCGGTGACAGTGAAAGACCGGCCCTCGGTGGTTATCGTCGAAGGGACCTGCACGCTCATCGAGGAATTCACCCGCAAGCCGGCGGTGACCGTGGTCTCTGAGGTGTGTAACGGCTGCGGGCTTTGCTTCCGCGTTGGCTGCCCGGCCCTCCTCAAAAGCGAGCAGACCGATGCCAAAACCGGACGCCCCCTGGCTGAGATCGATTCACTGCTGTGCACCGGCTGCGACGTGTGTCTGCAGGTCTGCCCACGTGATGCCATTTATCGGGACGGTTAGGGATCAGGGAATCAGGAATCGGGGAATCAGG
>JAHELX010000022.1:0-4423 GCA_024643945.1 Anaerolineales bacterium | reverse complement strand
CCCCTGGCTGAGATCGATTCACTGCTGTGCACCGGCTGCGACGTGTGTCTGCAGGTCTGCCCACGTGATGCCATTTATCGGGACGGTTAGGGATCAGGGAATCAGGAATCGGGGAATCAGGACTCAGGGTATCAGGAGGCGGGGAATCGGGCGATTGGGAGATGAGGAATCAGGGGATCAGAGTAGAAGGTTTAGTTGGAGGCAACGTATGCGCGATTCAATGAATTTCTTGCTGGTTGGCGTCGGAGGACAGGGTATTCTCACCGCCAGTGATATCGTGGCCGAAGTGGGATTGGCGATCGGATTGGACGCCAAAAAGTCGGAGGTGCATGGCTTTTCGCAACGGGGTGGCGTGGTCGAGAGCCACGTCCGCTGGGGACCCTCGGTGGCTGCACCCATTGCCGAAAAGGGGACCGTGGACGTTTTGTTGGCTTTCGAGGCGATGGAGGCCGCGCGCTGGATTGATTGGCTGAAGCCCGGGGGGACCATCCTGGTCAACCGGCAGCAAATCGTGCCGATGTCCGTCAGCGCAGGCGAGGCAAGCTACCCTGCTGGCGAAGCCATCGAAGCCGTGCTATGCGCCCAAACCGACGACGTGACCTTCGTCGAAGGGCTGGCCATCGCCGAGCGGCTGGGTAATCCCCGGCTGGCGAACATGATCCTGTTGGGCGCACTGTCGGCGCGACTGGCGAAGTCCCCACCGGGGGCGAAGTCCCCACCGGGGGCGAAGTCCCCACCGGGGGCGAAGTCCCCACCGGGAGCGATGTCCTTGCAGGGGGAGATCGATCCGGCGGTGTGGCTTGAGGTCATTGAGCGGCGCGTACCACCCAGATATGTGGAATTGAATCGGAAGGCTTTTTGGGAAGGTCGGAAGAGATTACCAGTGAGGAGTTAACTGTGGATTATTTGACCAAACTTTATATTGAAATCACCACCTCTTGCAACCTGGAGTGCCAAATGTGCGTGCGCCGCGCCTGGGACGAGCCCATCGGCGATATGCCTCTGGCGACCTTCGATGCGTTGATGGAACAACTGCGCCAGTTCCCCGCGCCACCGATTGTCCACCTGGGCGGCTACGGCGAACCGATGTCCCATCCCGATTTTTTGGAGATGGTGCGGCTGGCCAAAAAGACAGGTGCTCGCGTGGAGGTGACGACCAATGGCACACTGCTCAACGCGGAGACAGCGGCCGCCCTTATCGAATTAAACCTGGATCGCCTGGTCGTCTCCATAGATGGGGTGACGCCGGAGAGCTATCGCCAGGTTCGCACCCAAGGGAACTTCGAGGAGGTTGTCGAGAATCTGCGCTCCCTGCGCCGTCTCAGGCAACGCCGGGGAGGGCGGCACGGTAACCCACAATTGGGCATCGCCTTCGTAGTTATGAAACGCAACGTAGCAGACCTGTCTGGGTTGCCCCGATTGGCGACTCGCGTCGGGGCGTGGTATATTCAGGTATCTAATCTCGTTCCGCACACCCCAGAGATGGAACGCGAAATTCTGTATGCGCGGTCGCTGACCGCCTGCGCCTTCCGCGCCTCGCGTTGGGTGGCGAACATGAGTCTGCCCAAACTCGATATAGACTCACATACTTCCGAGCCATTGCGTAAGACCTTTGCCTCCACCGCCAGTCTCAGTTTGCTGGACGCCAGTCTCAGCGGGCGCAACGACTACTGCCGCTTTGCGCAAGAAGGGTATGCCGCCGTACGCTGGGATGGGCAGGTGAGTCCCTGTCTGCCACTGCTGCACGACCACCCGGTGTACGTGCGCAGGCGGCGCAAGGATGTGACTCATTACGCCCTGGGGGATATCAACCGGCGGTCGTTGCGCGACGTCTGGGAGGGACCGGAATTCACCGGCTTCCGGGCCAAAATGCGACAGTTTCCCTTCTCGCCCTGCAGCACCTGTGGCGGCTGCGAGCGATTCGCTGGCAATCTTATGGATTGCTCTAACAACACGTTTCCTACGTGCGGTGGCTGCCTGTGGGCTCAGGGATTCGTGCAGTGCCCATAGGGGACATAGCGATATAGAAGGTTCGACGAACGTCTTTGTCGGTGAAGTGATGCCAGTACCCCATCACAGGGATTATGATATGATACAGATTACGCCCATGAGGCCGAATCTAACTTATTAAAATCACTTTGATGGGGCACTAGCTGGAAGATTGGGAAGGCTGGAAGAGTGGAAAAGTTGCCAAATCTTGCATTTGTCCATTCTTCCATATCATGTCATTAAAGAGGAGATTGCCCATGTGGGCTAAAAACATTGTACACATTTGTGTGAGCATCTCGGCCGGTGAAAAAGTGCTGCTCATCAGCGACGAGCCAATGGCGCAATTGCGGGAACGACTTATGGCCGAGATATTGGTGGCCAATCCGGGCCAGGTGTGGACCTACGTCGTTCCTACTGCGGCCCGTCCTCTCATGGAGTACCCGCCACTGCTGCATCAAGTGGCAGCGGAGGCGGATGCGGTGATGGTGTTTTATTCCCAACTGCCGCCAGAGGAGACTCCAGGACGGCTCGCTTTTTGGCACACCTGTCGTGAAAACAAGACGCGCGTAGGCTACGGCGCGCAGATTGACGACTCGATCCTGGAAAACGAACTCAGCGCTGATTACCAGGCCATTGCCACCCGCACCCGCAAATTGAAGGAAAGGTTACAGGACAAAAGGCAGGTGCGCATCACCACTCCCCTGGGCACCGACCTCACCTGCTCCATTGCCGGACGGGACATCAAAGAGGACACCGGCCTGATCCATCAACCCGGCCAGTTTGGCAACCTGCCGGCCGGCGAATGCTTCGTCGCCCCGCTGGAAGACAGCGCCGAAGGGGTGCTGGTAGTAGATAAGAGCTTCCCGGAACTGGTGGTAAAGCAGCCGGTCCGAATGATCTTTGAGAAGGGGCGGGTGGTTGCCATCGAAGGAGGGGCTGAGGCAAAAGAGCTCCTGCGCCGCATCGAGTACGGAGAGCAACTTAAAGACGGTGAAAACTGTCGCGTCATCGCCGAGTTGGGCATCGGCACCAACGCCAAAGCCCGGCTCACGGGCAAGCTGATCACCGACGAGAAGGTGATGGGTACCATCCATGTCGCCATCGGCGATAATGCCACACCCACTTACGGTGGGAAGAACCGCGCTCCCATCCACATTGATGGCGTCGTTGGCCAGCCAACGCTGGTGGTGGACGGAGAGACGCTGATTGAGGAAGGCAGATATTTGGTATGAGTGACAAAGCACTTGTCCAGAAATAACTTGCCACTTCTGCAATCAGTTTACGCTCGTTTGTCGATTGAAGTGCACAATTATTATGGGACAAGTACAAAGCACTTGTCCAGAAATAACTTGTCACTTTTGCAATCAGTTTACGCTCGTTTGTCGATTGAAGTGCACAATTATTGTGGGACAAGTACAAAGTGCTTAGGAGGTGATTAGTTGCAGGTTAGTGTTCATTTACACGGTATACTGCGCGACCATCTCCCGTCCGAAGCCAAGGGTCAGGCTACACTGAGCCTGGATGATGGGACGACGGTCGGGGACCTGCTGGCCCAATTGGGCATCAAGCGGCGGGTGATTGTCGCGCTGAACCAGGACCAGGAACCGGATGACACCTATGTCCTTCAGGACGGGGACAAAGTATCAATCTACACTATTATTGGTGGAGGCCAATAAAGGAGAGATATCTATGCCATACGGATACAACGGAAAGATCTTGCACGCGAACCTCAGCACGGGTGACCTCAGCATCGAGGAACCGGAAGAAAAGTTCTATCGTAAATATATGGGCGGCAGCGCTATGGGGCTGTACTATCTGCTCAAGGAGATGCCAGCCGGGGTTGATCCATTAGGACCGGACAATATGCTGGCCCTGTGCCTAAGCGTGATTACCGGCACGCCTATCTCTGGGCAGAGCCGGATGACTGCTGTGGCCAAGTCACCCCTGACGGGCTGCATTGGCGACTCACAGTGCGGCGGTTTTTTCCCGGCCGAGATGAAGTTTGCTGGCTTCGACGCTATCATCATCAGGGGCCGGGCCGAAAAGCCGGTCTACCTTTGGATTCACGATGGACAGGCAGAACTGCGCGACGCCAGCCATCTGTGGGGACGCATCACGGGCGAAGTGGAAGCAGCCCTCAAAGAGGAACTGGGTGACGACCGAATTGAGGTGCTCCAGGTAGGCCCAGCCGGCGAGAATAAGGTGCGCTTTGCAGCAATCATAAATATGAGCAATCGAGCCAACGGACGTACCGGCATGGGGGCCGTGATGGGCTCAAAGAACCTGAAAGCGGTGGTGGTGCGCGGCACCAGCAAGCCAACGGTAGCCGATAAGGAGACGCTGAATGAACTGGCCCGTTGGGGTGCGACCCATTTCCCCGAGTCTGACGTGGCCGGGATGGGGAAATACGGCACGGCCGAAACCACTGGCGCCC
>JAHELX010000400.1 GCA_024643945.1 Anaerolineales bacterium | reverse complement strand
CGAGGCGGTGAGCAGAGGATGGGTTCCCATCTGAAAGGTGGCGATTTGATCGGCGTTCATCCTGGCACGTGTTCGTGCCGTGCTACTTCAGCGGACTCGATCGGAGCTTCAGCCAAAGCGGCGGGCCAGGGGAGCCCAGTCTGCCAGGCGTTGAGCGATGGGCACAAAAGCCTCGGCCGGATAGTCCTCAATCCGGCCCGCATCGCATAGCCGGGCGATTTCGGGATCGATGGGTAATCGCCCCAGGAAGGGCACGCCCAGTCGAGCTGCCATCTGCTCGGCGTGACTGGGGCCGAAGACATCATACTGTTTTCCATTGTCCGGGCAGACGAAGTAGCTCATATTCTCGATCAGCCCCAGAATAGGCACCTGCATATGCCCGGCCATCTGCGCCGCCTTTCTGACCACCATACCCGCCAGATCCTGCGGTGAGGTCACCAGCACGACACCGCTCAAGGGCAGGGACTGCATAACAGTCAGGGGGGCGTCTGACGTCCCGGGTGGGAGGTCCACGACCAGGTAGTCCAGATCACCCCATAGGACATCGCCCCAGAACTGCTGGATGGCCCTGCCAATCAGCGGTCCGCGCCAGATGACGGCCTGGTCTTCGCTGGGCAGGAGCAGATTGATGGACATCACCCTGATCCCCGACCGGCTCTCGGCAGGTAGGATGGCCTTGGGGCTGTTCTCCAGCCGGGCGCCATCCGGGAAGAACATCTTGGGGATGCTGGGGCCGGTGATGTCGGCATCCAGCAGGCCGACCTGGTAGCTCTCCCGGCGCAGCGCGACGGCCAGCAGGCCGCTGACCAGGGACTTGCCGACGCCCCCCTTGCCGCTCATGACGGTGATGACGTGGCGGACATGGTTGAGGTGTGACTCAACCTCGCCTGCCTCGAGTTTCTCCTTCTCCTCGGGGCTCATCTCTTTGAGTTCCACCTGTACCTGCTGCACCTCGTCCAGTGCATGGATGACCTGCTTGACGTCGGCCACGATGCGCTCTTTCAGCGGGCAGGCCAGGGTGGTCAGAGCCAGGCTGATGCGGACCGTGCCGCCGCTCACTACGACGTCGCGTACCATGCCAAGCTCTACGAGACTGCGTTTCAGTTCGGGGTCCAAGACCTCTTGCAGTGCCTGGTACACCTGTTCACTGGTTATCATACTTCTCTACACCTTTCGACTGTTTTGAATGGTCACCAACCGCACACCGTATCGGTGGAGCTGGCGGAAGTTGGCCCCCTGGCTGACGGCGCGCAGCACGGCGGGTACGTCTTCGACCACGGACCCGGAGAGGATGTGGACTCCGTGGTCAAACAGGATGGGCGAGAGCGGCGTGCTGGGGCCCAGCACCAATACCAGGGCCTCCGGGCGGCAGAGGGCCATGAGGCTCTCGAAAGTGTGATTGAGCAACGCCGTGCCGGTGATGGCGACGACGTCCGCCCTGGGAATGACGTCGTACGCGGCCTCCGCCGGCAGGTCCTCGCCGGCAGGCCGTTGCTCCAACACCCACAAGACTCCCACCTGTTCGCGCACACGCGGAATGAAGGGAAAATGACCGACGAGTGCCACGCGTTTGCCGGCGCCGTGCTGGGTAATGACCTCTCCGGCGTTGAGGTCTACCCACTGCTCCTCTTGCGTGGGCAGCAGGGCGTTGATGGTCGCCATGCCAATAGCAGCTTCCATCGGGTGATAGGAACGCGCCAGCTCGGCCAGCTCGCGGGCGTTGCAGTCTAAGAGCCGGCCCGCGTCTCGCACGGCCGCCCCCCCACCATGGTGATGGTCATCGTCATCCCGCAACGTGGAAGCCAATCCGCAGCGCTGCTGCCCGTCCACTTCGGTTACCACCGCCGTCCAAAAGGCGCCGATCCTCACTTCCTTCACATCTCCCTCCGGCAGGGCGGCAAGCAACTGGTCAACGAGCTTCATGGGCTCTCTCCTGATAACGGCCGGGCACGAACACGCGACGTCTTACACCGTCAAGGATTTTCTGGCGAGCCAACGGGTTCTCGCACGTATTGACCAGGTGTTGAAGACTCTCTCTAATGCTTGTTTCATCGCGAATTTTGCAGCGATTCGCGGCACACTCAATCAAGTCTGCTGCCTGTAATTCGGTGATCATTTCCTCCAGTAAGGGCACATCTCCCAGGTACAATCGTTCGACCATCTGTTGGCTGGTCCAGCTCGATTCAGGGTGTTGGTGAAGGAATAATAAAAGTTGTAGCTTTTGGAACGAGTCAATGTGCCTGGCCTGGATGAACTTAGCTATATCACTCATGATCCACCTCCAGTGACTTGACTTTCGTATATGCCTGCCTTTTCTCAGGTCATGGTCACCTCACCGATTTCGTCGGACAACTTCGGCAAATGGTCAGCAGCTTTCTCGAGTGATGCAGCCGCGGCGGACAACGCTCAGTCTATCCTCTGCCAGTCCAGACGGTACCAGCAGGCCTCCAACGGGTTGAAATGGACGGGTACCTCCGGGCTGATGGGTTGATCGGTCTCGTCGAGGATCACCACGTACCAGGTCGCCTCCGCTTGAAGGATGGGAAAGTCATACTCACCGCTCCCTTTGCTACCGACAACAGGATAGCGGTGCCAATCGTTGTAACAGACCAGTCGCACGCCCGGAAGAGGATTACTGCCGGCGTCCACGACGCGTCCAGTAATATAGCCGGGCGCTCGTGGGCAGCCGGGGCAGGGCTGCGACGGATCGGGCTGAGCCGGGCTGAGCGGATGGTAGCGATAGGGCGTCTGCCCGGTTTCGTCCGCTTCCTCAGGGCTTGCCGCCACCGGTGAGGATGTCACAGTTTCTGTTGGCATTGGCAATGGCGGCACCAGCGTGGCGCTGGCTGTTGGGGATGGTATGGGTGTACCAGTGTGTGTTGGCGCTGGAGCTGCCGTCCTGGTTTCGTGGCCAGGCGACGCACCCGTTGCTGGGGAGGGTGATGTTGGGATGAGGCTGGCCGTTGCCACTGGCCATGGTGAATGAGTAGCGATGGGTGCACGTGTGGAACTAACCGTGGTCGTCAAAGTCAGCACCAGTGACGGTAGGTTAACTGCCCGCGAGGGGACAGATTCTATACATCCGCAAGCTATCACCCCGAATAGTAGCAGCACAATGCCGACACAAAGCCTCATCCTGTCCATTTCACTCCATCCAGTTACCTCGCCCTCTGCATTCAGGAAGAAGCGACTACCTCCTGTCCAGTTCGTATATTCACGACCACTCCTTTTCTGCTGCTTTCTGAAAGACACTCCCACTCCTTGAGTTTACCTTCTTTTTAGCGTCTGTACGAACAACTCGAGTCCTCTCCCCTTGCCCTTAATCTCATCAAAGCCAGCCTCTTTCAACAAATCAGCCACTTCCTCAAACGTGAATTTAAACATCTCCAAATGATGAAAGACCCCCAACAATTTGCGCTTCCAGGTGGAGAGCCAGGCCCGGTTATAATCCTTGAGTATCAAGCTGCCGCCAGGCTTCAGAACCCTGGATATCTCTGAGAAGCCCTGTCGCGGATTCTCCCACTCATGGAGTGAAGACTGGGTGACTACCAGATCGACAGAATTTGATTCTATCGGTATTTCCTCAGCTCTTCCTAACCTCGTCTCATAGTTTGACATCCCTGCCTTATCCGCATTCTTCTTGGCTATTTCAAGCATTTCACCGGATAGATCAACTCCAATTATCTTTGCCTGTGGCCATAGCTTATGGAGCTGAATGGAAAGAAGGCCGGGGCCAGTGCCCAAATCCACGATCATTGCCCCTCTTTCCAATGGTGCCAGGCATCCCACGATCTTTCTCGCGAAAGGGGCGACCATCACCCTTGAGCCCATTTGCATCTGTTTTGCGTAACTTTGGGCTCGCTGCTCATCCCACATTTCTTCTTGCTTGGTCATCCTTCCTCCTCAGTTGTGTTCAGTATACAAGGCTGCTTCGTGGATCAGCAGGATATCTCTCTGCGGCGACTCCCAGCGTGCTTAATCAGCCAAATTGCCGGGCTATCGGTGCCCATTCTGCCAGACGTTGAGCGATGGATACAAATCATCCAAGGGCGGTAGATTCATACATGGGAACTTTTTCTTTCATCGTGTCCTGCCATCCCACCGACTTCTCCCGACAACTTCGATAAATGATCGCCAGCGTCCTGGAGTGACGCAGCAGCGGCGAATAATCTCTCGGCCACATCCTCCCTACCGATAAGGCGGATGCGTTCAGCCCAGGCACGCAACTCGTTGGCGTGCTCGGCATTGTGCTCGATCCAATGGGGGAGTAGTACCTGCAACTTCTCCAGGTCATTCATGGCTGCTTCTTCTCCTGCAAAGGCTCCAGCATCACCCGGTGCTTGAGCAAGTCTATCTCACGGATGGCGGCCGGCACAAGACGCGGCGGCTCGAAGAAGGCCGTCAATCGCACGCCTTCGGGCAGGGATTCCACCCGTATCACGTCGCGCATGATCTCTTCATCATTCAGGTAAACAATGGCCTCACACATAAGCAATCCTCATCACTCAAAACCATGTCCATTCTATGCCTCTCAAGCTTTTCATGAGAGCAGGTGTCAGGTGACTATTCACGCGTCATCTGACTGCCACATTTGGGGCACTCCCTCTCGTAGCAGGGCTTGCCGGCTGTATGCTTTACCTTGTGGCCGCAGTTGGGGCAAACACAGGTGCCGCCAGGTCCGGCTGCCTTGGAGCCACCCATGCGGCCCGGTCCGCGGCCGCCGCCACGACCACTACCACCTCCTCGCTTCATGCTCATATTATTCACCTCCTTGTCAATTTTTAAAGTTTAGATTCTCTCCGTTAGCTGAATTACCTGCTCCAGTTCGCTCAGGAAGCGGTTCAAGTCCAGATCATAGATCGCTGCCACTTCGGCCAGGGTCTCGAAAGGGGCTATGGGGCAGCCAACACAAACCATCCGGTAACGGAGAAAGATGGGAATGGTCTGTGGCCAACGGGCCAGTACGTCGGCCACGGTCAGGCTGGTCGCAAGCCGTGTATGCTCCATGGTCACCTCCTTCATTTTCAAGTATACACGAAAAAAAGGCGTCTGTCTTTGCGCGGGCGCAAAAAAGGTAAGGGAAAAAGGTACACGCTTAGAGGTCTTCTGGGGGGATGTCTGGAGACAGATCCTCGGCAATGGCTACCAGGGCGTGGGGATGGCGGATGAGTACCCATCCCCGGCCTGCTTCGACCAGGCCCTGACGTTCCCAACGGCTGAGGATGCGGCTAACAGAGTAGAGCGTGGTGCCGGTCATCTCGGCCAAGTCCTCGCGGGAGAGAGGCAGGCCAATCAAGACCCCATCTTCTGTCTTCTGTCCGGCCTGCCGGGCCAGGCGTAACAGGGTACGGGCTACTCGCCGCTCCACCCGCTCTGTAACCAATTCCTGGGTGCGGTCCAGCAGTCGCCTGTAGTATCCAGCTATCAGCTCCAGCACGTTGAGGGAGATGCGGGGATAGCGTTCCATCAGCCGTGCCACGCTTTCACCATCCCAGGCCAGGGCCAGACAATCGTCGACCGCTTGAGCCGAGAGCGTGTAAACGGCATCTCTCAAGGCAGCGATCACGCCGAAGCACTCGCCAGGCCTGGCAAAACGCACCAACATTTGGTGGCCTTCGGAGGTCACCTGGGTCAACTTGGCTTCCCCCTGGATGAGAAGGTAGAAGACGGTAGCCTGGTCACACTGGTGAAAGAAAAAGGCATCGCGGTCGACGTGGCGACGACGCGCAGCCTGGAGCACGCCTTGCAGTTCGGCCACATGTAGGCCCTGGAAGGGTTCGGATTCAGCTAGAAGTTGGATGGGGTCAACGGGAAACGTCAGATCAGATGGCATTATATCGCCCTGGACTCGTCCGGCGCACCGTAGTGGCTGAATGAGGGTCAAGTGCAAGTATTCGCGTCCCGCTATCTGCCGCCTGGCTGCCCCACTGGCCCGCGCCAGGGGATCAAGCGCGGCACCTGGCGCTGATAGGCACGGTAATC
>JAHELX010000399.1 GCA_024643945.1 Anaerolineales bacterium | reverse complement strand
CGCCGACATAGCCGGCAACGTACAGGAATGGTGTGCGTCCCTTTTTGGCCCATACCCTTACAATCCGACGGATGGTCGGGAGATATTGGTCTACAACCTAGACGAACAGCGCCTGATGCCTCGATTGCACGAAACAGGCTGTGTGGCTAACCCACAACAGATTGAGGCCGGGTTTGACAAACAGGTGGTACGCGGCGGCTCCTGGCGTCAAAACCGGCATCAAACTCGCTGTGCCTATCGTAGTTGGGCTGCACCGATGCATCGCAGCGACGACACAGGTTTTCGTTGCTGTTACGAGGCATAGCCAAGCTATAGTAGACTCGCGACTGCAAACCCGATACCAAGGGTCACAAACGAGATTAAAGTCAGCGCTTGCAGCGCAAGGACCATAATAATGGCACGCCGCTGCTCGGGGTTCAAGCGAAGAAGGTAACGATCGGCCAGCCACCTGACTAAGCGTCGGCCCCGGCCACCGCGCAACTCGGCGTAACGCTTAATGTTGTCGAGCCAATCACGCACAACCTGGCGTACTGATTGGACGAAGGGATCATCTCCAGCCTCATCTACCAGGAATTCTTCGTGGTAGATGAGGCGTGTTCCCTTTTCCACGTCCTGGAACGTCCAGGTTGTGTGTGTTTTGCGTCTGGCTGTCAGACGGTACGCGAATTTCAGGTTGGGGATAAGAGAAGTCACAATGGTGTCGTACTCAGACTCTTTGCTCTCGACTAACAACTTTACCCGATAGCGACTGCCCTCTTGGGGGAAATCGGGATCTATGTCCTGGACCTCTGCCCCCCCCAAAGAGGACTCAATTGGAAGCGGCGGCCGCAGGTAGCTATGATGTCAAACACCTCGTCGCACGGCGCTTCAATATCTATCGACTCTACGACTTTTGCCGTACGCATATCACACCTCCACCAGACTCAATAAACCTCCGGCAGGAACTTGAGCACATTATTCGACTTAATGGTAGCATAAAATGCACAGAATGACAATGGATCAAGACATCGCAAAGTGACACAATGCACAAGCATTATATTATTGGATAGGTACTCAGCTGTACTGCTCGCTATATCTCCGTAACTGTAATTGCTCCGTCAGGGCATTCTTCCTCGCAGGCCATGCAGCCGATGCAGTCGTTGGCATCGCCAGTAAAGGAAGCATATTTCTTGCCATCTTCTTCAACTAATTCCAGCAGCTCTACGGGGCAAACTTCAACACAGTCGCCACAACCTTCACATTTGTCAGTGTCGATGTTAACGATGTACATGGTTCACCTCTAAATATGGCCTCTGATTACCAATCATCGACCAAAACGGGTTGGAAATCAAGGATACTTGGTCATTATGCTTTGCGCGGCTTCGAACGCCTGCTTAAAGGCAGACTCAGCCTCGGCTTTGTTCTGTGCATGGATAGTCTGAGCCAAGGCCAGCGACATTTCTGCGGGGGCTAATGGGTCGCCATGCACGCGAGCAGCCAGCGCCATAGCCAAGGCCTTGTTGAACGTATCTGGATCTTCAGTAGCGGCGGCAATCGCGCGCAATGCCACGGCTTTGTCTGTTTCTTTGTTCATTTTGTCCACCAAGGCCAATGCGGCCTTCGGGTCAGGCCTGGCCAAGGCGATGGCCAGCGCTCTCAAGGGGTAAGTATCACTCAATTTGTCGGCCGCATCAATCGCGGCCTTATACTGATCCAGATTGGTCAGGGCCTGAACCCTGTAATAGGGGGACTCAATGCTTTGTGCCAACGTCACATCTTTGGTCATCACGGCTACATCCTTCAGGGCCCGGTCGCGCAGAGTGGGGTCAGCAATCTTGCGAGCAGCATCGGCATTGCCCCAGGCGGCGGCGATAGCTGCCTGGGCGTGTGCCCGATCAAACGGGTCAGAGATTTCGCGAGTGCTAGCCCAGGCTGGCTCGAACTGACCCAGGCGATACAAGGCTGCAGTGCGAGCGTCGGGATAGGCCGAATCAATCCTGTCAACAAGGGCGGCATCACCGGAGGCAGCGGCCAGGTCGCTCAAGGCGTAGGCTAGAGGCGCACCCTGAACCCCATCGAGCGCAGACAGTGCTTCCCGGAAGAGAGCCCGCCGGCCTGAACGGACAGCTATCTCGCGCAGACTACGGGACCGCGCCACCGGGTCAGCCACCTGACGGGCGGCCGCAATCGCCTGGTCACAGGCTTTGTCGTCGCCGGTAATATCGGCGATCTCCCAAAACGCCCAGGCGCGCAGGCTTGCATCCTGAACCTGGTCCGCAACAGCCAGCGCTTTAGCAGGGTCAAAGGCAGCCCAGGTGACGGCGATAGCCCGCGTGTCCAGGTCGCGGAAGATATCACTGTTATTGCTGTGAGCGATGGACAGAGCTTGTTGCAAGATTTTCTCTGTGCGCGCCTGATCCAGGCTAGCCCATGCGGCTGCGATCAGCCGTAAGTTCCAGGCGCGTGAGTTGATGGCACTGAGGCGGTTGGCCATCAGTCTGGCTTTCCCCTGGTCGGCCTGCGATCCAACGGTGCCCTCCTGCGCAGCCTGGGCTTCTCCCCACATCGCAAAGTCGTTGCTCTGCGCCTCATCGGCGGCGGACAAGGCAGTGGTCAAGGCAATTTCAGCCTGCTGAGCGTTGGTCGTGTACCAAGAAGCGCCGATGCGGCCCAACATCCAGGAGCGGGCCAGCGCCTGGCTGGCAGCATTAGCTACCTGTCCGGCTGTGTCCACGGCGTTCTGGCGCGCCTGTTGCTCCTGGCTAACAGTGGCCACTTCCTGCGACACTGTTCGGAAAATGGGTAGTGCAAACAGGACAAAAATCAGGAGAAGCAAAAGAGATGGCCTGACGCGCGGGCATAAGGGCCCGATTGCTTTAATGCCAAATCTGGCGACGTTACGCCAGCCCCAGAGTAGCGAAATGAATAAGACCAAGGTCGCCAGGACCCCCGCCAGCAAGGCGCGGCGTTTTTGGAGACTATCTCTCACCTGGTTTAGCCGGTAGAAACTCTTACCTAGCCCATAACGGATTTGTAATGCCTCGGTTGAGAAGGCAGTCAGGCTGGTAACTGGAGCGTCCAGCAGGCGGCTATAGGTCTGGCGGGCAGCAGCGACCTGGGCATCGGTGTCGACTATATCGGGCGATTGGGGAAGGTTTGTCCGGGCGCGCTCAATGCCCAGAAGCAGCCGTTCGGTGTAATAAATATTCTGGTGCAACTGGATGGCGGCGGGACATAGATCGATGCTCTCGCGCTGAATACCCCCCCTCCATGTCATCACCGCTGCCAGTTGCTCATCGCCCGGCACATGACATGCCACACAATAGTTGCCGGGATAGACTGAAGCGGCGCCGGGGGCACGCACCACGGCTGGGGGCCCTTGCGAGCCAAGCTTATCAACGATCTGGCTCACCTCACCAGGCTGTAAATTGGCGGACGGGGCATTGGCCAGCGCCGTCAGTGCCAAGAGCAGGACGAATAGAACCAGGCATACGACAAAAAGCAAGTTCAAGGTTGATCTCATGTTTCTTCATCCCCTGCTTTTGTTACTTCTTCTTGTGGATTACCCGATGGAGCCGTCACGACCCAGCGTAATAAGAGCACGTAGGCAGCGAACACTGAGGTACCTATGATCCCGACAATGATCGCGCCAATTCCAGCCGTATTAATAATCCAGTAACCCATGACTAATCCTCAAGGTAATGTGTGGCGTCGCCGCCTATTTGGCCGGCAACGCGTGTTCCATCTCTTCCTTGCCCATCAGCCTCTCGGGCCTACGCCTTACCAGCTCGACCTGTTCGCCCTTCTCCACCTCCCAGACAGAAATTGCCGGGACGAGTTTGAAGAAAAGAACGAAAAGCATGGCAAAGAGGGCCACCGAACCGACAGAGATGCCGATCTCGGTAATGCTCAGAGTATAGGTCACCCGTTCATAGCCGAGCGAAGGCCTGGCGAGGGTCGGAGTGACAATAGTAAAGCGGTCCATCCATATGCCGGCGATAATAGCCAGGGAAGCCAGGAAGGTGCCGGTTGGTGTGCGTCCTTTGCGCCACAGCAGAATGGCAAACGGCAGGAGAAGATTGCAGAACACCATGGCATAAAATATAGTGGTGTACTCGCCGAAGAGTTTGGCTTGTAGGACATTGGCCTCGCGGACCAGAGAACCGTAGCCAGTGGTCATAAAATCGTTCAGGCTAAAGTACCCCCAAAAAGCACTCATCACTAACAATAAGATACCCAGGTAGTTGTATTGCTTTGCGCCGATCCAGTTCTCCAGGTGCCATACTCTGCGGAAAATGGTCATGAGTACGCACAAAACAGCAATGCCAGCCAGGATAGCGCCGACGACAAAATAAGGTGCCAGGAGCGGACTGTGCCATACGGGCAACATGGTCGAGCCGAAGATCCACGAGACGACGGTGTGGACCGCAATGGCGATGGGGATGATCAAGACCGCCATCCAACCAATGGCTCGCTCCAGCCGCCTAAATTGCTCGTGGCTTCCATGCCAGCCGAGTGAGATCATGGTATAGAGCTTGTGTCGCCAGGGTGGCACATTTTGCATATGGTCACGCAGGTATGCCAGGTCGGGGAGCATGGGCAGGTACAGGTATACCGCACAGCTAAGCGAATAAACGGTAAGGCAGGTGATGTCCCATAACATGGGCGACTCGTAACGCCCAAAGAAAAGAGGAAAGACGATGCGCTCGGGGCGCCCCAGGTCAATCAAGATCTGAAGAGCACCCAGGATCAAAGCGAATAGGCCGATAGCTTCGGCGATGCGCGTGATGGGTCGGCGCCACTCAGCCTGGGTAACACGCAAGATGGCTGAGATCAAAACGCCAGCGTGGCTGATGCCGACAAAGAAGACGAAGTTGATGATATAGACCCCCCAATAGATGGGTCGGCTCATCCCGGTGACACCCAGCCCCAGCCACCATTGGCGCACCAACAAGGCAGTACCCACCAGAATGAGTACACCTAAAGCGATAATCACCAACCAGAATTGCATACTGGTATGGCGTAATGGTTCAAGGACAGCGCGTTCAAGTTCCGATTCACGATACGGTTTGTCCACTGCTCCAGCCTCCGTCCATATCTCGTATTGCGTACTGCGTATTGCGTACTGCGTATTGCATATTGCGTACCGTGCTGCGTGATGCAGTACGCAATACGCAGTACGCAGTACTTTATTAGCCTTGCTTCAGGTAATGAACCTTTGGCTGTGTTCCTAACTCTTCCAACAAACGGAAAGCGCGCGGGCTCGCCGCTAATTGCGATACCAGGCTGTTCGGGTCATCCAAGTCGCCGAAGTAGCGGGCGTGAGCTGTGCAGGTCTGCACACAGGCCGGGACGTAGTCGGTAACGTTGAAGGGCTGCCCTTCGGCCTCGGCTTTCTGAGTGGCCCTATTCAGTCGCTGAATGCAGAAAGTGCACTTCTCCACGACTCCTTTAGGGCGTGGGGCGACCTCAGGGTCCGGGTTGAGGTGTGCCTTGAGTTCTTCTGGCCACTCTGGCTTGTACCAGTTGAAATAACGCACCTGGTATGGACATGCCACGGTACAAGTCCGGCAGCCGATGCAGCGATCCCAGTCCACGAGTACGATGCCCTCCTTGGTCTTGTAGGTCGCCTTTACGGGGCAAACCTTGATACAAGGCGGGTTGTCGCACATCTGACAGGGGCGCGGGATGAGAGTCACCGTCACCTCAGGGTATTCCCCTTCTAAAAAGGGCAGCACTTCGTTCCACAAGATCGCCCGGCCAAAGGCCGTCTGCGCCGGCCCGGCGATCGGAGTGTTGTTTTCCATGCGACAGGCTGCTGTACAGCTCTGGCAAGCGCAACATTTGTCTAGATCAATCACCATTCCCCAACGAGGCATAGTCGAACCTCCAAAACAATTACGGGGTTAAGTATTGCGTACTGCGTATTGCGTATTGCGTAAAGTGTAAATCATTACGTTTGACGTTTGACGTTTGACGTCTCATGCTTTGTAAATCCGCACGCGCG
>JAHELX010000398.1 GCA_024643945.1 Anaerolineales bacterium | reverse complement strand
GACCTGTCGGGGGCCAATTTGCAGGGGGCGTTGGTGTTGGACGACCAATTGGCCATGGCCGGGTCGCTGGAGGGAACCATCAGGCCAGGCGATACGCTACACGCTTGAGGAAGTAGTCATTTTTTCTCGCGAATTTCTGGGGGATTTGGGACGGCTGTCCCGGCCGGGCGACTCTGTTGGGCGAGATTGGCCAGGGTGCGAGTCTTGGCCTTTGACAGTCAAAGACTATTCATGTACCATTCACGAACCGACTCCGAGGGAATCAGATCATAGTAAGGAGGTTGGGTACCATGGCAAGATTTCTCATTGAGGTTCCGCACGAAGATGAAGTGGCGGCATGTGCGCGCGCCGTCGAAATCTTTCTCAACACCGGCTCCCATTTCCTGTCCAATGCGGACTGGGGCTGCCTCGACGGGGAGCACAAAGCATGGATCATCTTGGAGGCGGACGACAAGGAGGAGGCCCGCTTTGTTGTACCTCCTGCGTACCGCCCTCAGGCCAGGATCGTGGCGCTCAACAAGTTCACGCTGGAGGACATCGACGAACTCCGACGCCATCACCAGGGTTAAAAGTGCCCAACAGCCTCAACGGTCGTAGCATTTAGGATCACCTATGAAGTCGGTTTTCACGCCCGTATTCATAGGGCGAACCCAGGAACTAGCACAGCTCGAGCGCGCTCTGGTCGCCGTGCAGGGTGGCGCAGGTCGATGTGTGGTCGTCCGCGGTGAAGCGGGCATCGGTAAAAGCCGCCTTCTGTCCGAAATCCGGGACCGTACGACCGACAGAAATTTCCTGGTGCTGGAAGGCCACTGCTTCGAGCAGGACGTGTCCTTCCCCTATGCGCCGCTGATCGACATGCTGCGTACCTTTTTTGCGCGGCGTGCGGCCTCTGAAATCTTTGATACGCTCGGCTCGCTGGCCCCCGAATTCGTCAAATTGTTGCCTGAACTGGCCCTGGATGTTTCAGAGTTGCAGCCGGCAGCCGCCCTGGAACCTGAGGCCGAAAAGCGACGTTTGTTTGAGGCACTGGCCGGATTCTTGTTGGGCCGGACCGATACCCGGCCTCTCCTGATCATCGTCGAAGACTTGCATTGGGGCGATGAAGCCAGCCTCGAATTCTTGCTTTTCCTGGCGCGGCGCATCCCCCCTCATCCGATTCTGCTCCTGCTGAGCTACCGCAGCGGCGAAACCCCTGCGGAGCTTACACACTTATTGGCCGGGCTGGATCGCGAGCAAAGCGCTGAAGAGATCCGGCTCAACCCCTTGACGCGCAGCGAGGTAGAGGCCATGCTGCATGGTCTCCTCGGTCTGCGCCAGCCCTTACCGGCGGAATTTCTGGCTGCGATCTACAAGTTAACCGAAGGCAATCCTTTCTTTGTCGAGGAGATCTTCACCTCTCTGATCTCAGCCGGTGATATCTACTACGCTGACGGGAAGTGGAATAGCAAGCCGCTGCAGAGGATCGATATCCCGCAGAGTCTACAGAGAGCTGTCCATCAACGCGTGGAGCGACTGAGCCTGACGGCCAGGGAGTTCGTCAACCTGGCGGCGGTCATCGGCCGGCGCTTCGACTTCGCGGTCTTGCAGGGATTAACTGGCCAGACTGAGGGACAACTGCTGGCGCTGATCAAGGAATTGATCGCCGCCCAGCTCATCGTCGAGGAGTCGTCCGAGCAGTTTGCTTTCCGCCATGCACTCACCTGGGAGGCGCTGTGCGCCGCATTGCTGGCACGCGAGCGCCAGGCGCTGCACGGGCAAATCGCAGGAGCCATCGAGCATATCTACGCCGGCTCGCTGGATGCCCACCTGGAGGAACTCGCCTATCATTATTACGAGGCAGGTATGTGGCCGAAGGCACTGGTCTATGCGCAGCGCGCCGGGGAAAAGGCTCAGGCGCTGTATGCGCCGCGCGCCGCGCTCGAACACTTTACGCGGGCGATAGACGCAACCCGCCGGTTGTCTGGTTCGCCATCTTCGGAACTTTACCGCATGCGTGGGCAGGCCTTTGATACCCTGGGAGACTTCGAGGGTGCGCGGGACGACTACGAGGCGGCGTTGCATGCGGCCCGGGCGGCCCAGCATAGCCGGGCAGAGTGGCAAGCCTTGTTGGATCTGGGCCTGTTGTGGGCCTCGCGCGATTACACACGCACCGGCGACTTCTGCCAGCAGGCCCTGGCGTTAGCCCGGGAGATGGGCGATCCATCCACCCTCGGATACAGCCTCAACCGTGTCGGTAACTGGTATCTCAACACCGGGCAGCCGTCTGAGGCGTTGAAGTACCACCAGGAGGCGCTGGAAATCTTCAAAGCGTTGAACGACCGTCACGGCACTGCAGCCACACTGGATTTGATGGCCCTGTCAACCAGTCAATGCGGTGACATGACGCAGGCGGTTACTTACTACGAAGAGGCGATTGCCATCTTACGGGAATTGGATGACCGGCAGGCGTTGGCTTCCAGCCTGGCGAACCTGGCGGAGGTCCTATTGAGCGTCGAACACGGCCAGGAGGCAGTCCAACTCGCCCGGGAGATTGGTTGGCGCTCCGGTGAAGCCTACGCGCTGGGCACCCTGGTCACCCCGTTGAGATTTCGGGGCCGCTACGGACAGGCTATGACGGCACTCACCCGCGGTCTTGAGATCTCGGAGGAGATCGAGCATCGTCAGTGGATGGCCGGCGCACACATAAAGTTGGGAAGCATTTATCTCGACTTGCTCGCGCCGGTCGAGGCACAGGGACAGTTTGAGCAGGGCCTGGCGCTGGCGAATGAAATCGATTCCACTCACTTTGTACTTATCGCAACCGGTCGACTTGCCTCGGCTTGTATTCTGCAAGGCAAACTCGAACAGGCAGAGGCGCTACTCGATGAGGCTGTCCAGCCCAATGTCCTGGAACAATCGGCACCGGTACGTTATTATGTAGGGACGGCACAGGTGGAGCTGGCGTTCGCCCAGCATAAGCCCGAACTGGCTCTGCAGTTGATTGACGACGAGATGAAGTTGTTTGGGGGGACAGAGCCTTCGATTGCATTCGTGGCAGGCCACTATGTGCAGCAGTTATACCTGCGTGGAAAGGCGCTGACAGCGCTGGGGCAGTACGACGAGGCCGAAGCTGAGCTGCAAGCTGCGCAGCGTATCGCACGCGTCCAGGATGCCCTGCCACTGCTGTGGCACATGCACCAATCGCTCGGGAATCTGTACCGAGCCACCTCGCGCCCCAAGCAAGCCGAAGAAGAATTCTCAGCGGCGCGGGCGTTGGTCAAGCAACTGGCCGACAACATCCCCGACAAAGCCCTGCGCCATCATTTCCTGCATCAGGCCAGGGCCATGATCCCCCCACTTCGCCCCCTCACACCGCGCCAGGCTGCCAGGCAGGAATTTGGCGGGCTAACCCGGCGCGAGCGCCAGGTGGCGGCGGTGGTCGCCCAGGGGAAGTCCAATCAAGAGATCGCCGACGAGCTGGTGATAAGCGTGAAGACCGTCGAGGCGCACCTCAGCCGCATCCTGTCCAAGCTGGGGTTTTCATCCCGTGCCCAGATCGCGGCCTGGGTGGTAGGGAAAGGTCTAGCCCAAGCTCCACAAGATCTGAACAGCAGCATAGCTGATGGAAGCTAAGCAATTGCGACATGCGATTCTATCAGCCCCCCCTTCTTGGTTTCGCCCTACAAATATAGACATCGTTTCGGCCTGCGGCCAGAATCTAGGAGTCGATCGGATTCAAGCCCACACACCGCCAGGTTGGTTTGGATTGGTGAGAAGACATCGATGTCGGGTTCCCGCCTATCCTCCTACAGCCCCAACTTTTCAGCAGCCAGCGCCGTACCAGCCACCCGGGCGCGGATCTTCTCGAAGGCTGTTTCGCGGGCGGTTGATGTGTCGTCGCTGAAGGGAGCGAAGCCGCAGTCGTCCGTGGTGCCCAATCGGTCCAGTGGGATATATTCGGCAGCTTCCAGGACCCGATCCCTGACCTCTTCGGGCGTTTCCACGCGCGGATTGATGGGATCAATCACGCCCACGAAGATCCTTTGGTCGGGCCTGGCGTATTCCCGGATGATCTTCAGCACTCGGGTGCGGTCCTTCTCGCTGGCCAACTGGATGTAGAAGCTGCCAGCCTTGAGTTCGAACAGGCTCGGCAAAAGGTCGGCGTAGTCTACATCTGCGCTGTGGGTCGAGTCCCGGTCGCCGCCCGGGCAGGTGTGAACCCCAATTCGCTGGCGCTCCTGCCTCGAGAATCGCTCCAGCACCCGATTGTTGAGATCGACAAAACTCTTGAGAAGTTGCTTGCTCGGATCCAGTTTAACCGCCAGCCTGCCCTCGGTGAAGTCGATCTGGACGTTATACGCCCCCTTCTGCAGACAGCGGCGAATGTCGGCCTCATTCTCGCGCAGCAGGTCTTCGACAAAGGCTTCTCTCGGGTAGCCCGCGATGCCACTCTGTGGATACAGCAGGCTCAAGGCCGACGCCGAGATGACGGCCTGCTTAACCGGAACACGTGCATGTCGCCTGGCCACTTCCAGGTACTGATCAGCGTGGGTTTTGTAACGGAAAGGTCCACCGGTCAGCCTGGGCAACTGGCGCACGTGACCGTCTTCAAAAGGAATCTTGACACCATCCGGTGCAATGTTCTCCAGTCCGTGCACAGGATAGGTGGCAAAGCTGGGCTTGCTCTGTTCGCCGTCAGTGATGACCGGCGACCCGGTTGCTTCGAACCGTTCGATGGTGTCGACGATGGCGGAAGTATATAGCTCGTCCAATTCCTGCTGCGAAAGGCGACCGGCCTGCAAGGCCTGGATCGCCTCAATCAGCTTTTTTGGTCTGGGAATACTGCCAATTGGTTCAGTTGGTATTGACATCTTAGCCTCCTACAAATCACACGTATATGTGGGCTCCATTTCTGTCTCCTGCTCGATGTTGCCCGCATGCCTGTCAACAGGGTTGATAACACCCTTCGGATAGGTGAAGCGATTGACTGAGACGCGGGTTTACGCACGGACACGGGCTGAATGGGCAGCAAGCAGCGAAACGAGAAACGGAGACCAAGTCGAGTAAGTTTATCGTCTAAGGGCGATTATATCACCCTTTGCAGGGCATGTCAATCAAAGGGAAACGCGAACTGCGTTCGGATTTAGAGGCGAACCCTCCCGCAGGTTGCTGCTAAAAATCGCAACTCGTTCAGTCGAAACCTGCGGGAGGGTGTGTCGTTGCAGGGCATATCAATCGAAGGGAAACGCGAACCGGAGGATGTGGCCCAGTTTTTGCACCAAGTGACCGCCCGATTGTAGGGTCGACTCGAAAAAAATTGTAGGGTTTTCCCTGATGACAACCATTTGGTTTCTGTGTATTATAGTGATAAGATCATTATAGATTTAAAAGGTCAAATACGTCATAGTTACCGCAGGAGGCAATCTCCTGGTCCCCCTGGAAGGAGAATCAAGATGCAAACAGAACGCGGATTCTACATTTGCCCTACCTGCTTTACTGCAGCGGAAGTTCGTCTTGAGGGTCATAGCCACAAGATGATTCATTACAGCGGTTTTCCGGCCAACCACCAGCAATTGAAACCGTTGGTGGATGGCGAAGGCAACTTGAAAACACACGCGCCAGGCTGGTTTCTGGCGCAAATACAGCCATCCATGTCTTCAGATATGCAGAGGTAATTGTGTCAGCCGCACCTATTAACGGAACCGAGCTGTTCTATGTCAGTGTGGGCGAAGGGCTGCCTTGCCTGGTAATGCATGGCGGTCTAGGCGCCGACCATAGTTACTTGCATCCCTGGCTGGACCCCCTGGGCGATATGCTCCACCTGATCTACTACGACCACCGGCGCAATGGAAGGTCAGGGCGGGCATCGAAGGAGACCATGACGCACGCCCAGTTGGCCGCCGATGCGGATGCGCTCCGTTCCCACCTGGGCTTTGACCGGGTAGCCATAATCGGCCACTCCTACGGAGGCTTCATCGCCCTGGAATACGGGCTGCGCTATCCCGAACAATTGAGCCATCTCATCC
>JAHELX010000397.1 GCA_024643945.1 Anaerolineales bacterium | reverse complement strand
TGTTTTCAATCACGCTTTGAAAGACTCGAAGAAATAGAGCGATCGGGAGAGGGACAGGATTGGTGGGCAAAGACACCAGCCAACCAAGAATGGAGAATGTCAATGATCGCCGAACCCACCCTTGAGCATTATATCTACTACCTGCGCCGGGTTGCAGGCGACAATAACAAGACCGTCCAGGAGCGCCGCGCCACCTTTGAGAAAGAGCTAAGGGCGCTCCTCGCCTACCTGGAACGCCTGAGCGGCCAGGCCATCCCCGCATGGGGTTGGCCACAGGAGAGTCAGGATCGCCGCATCAGCCAGCGTATCGTGCGTACCAACTGGCTGGACAACCTGCTGACCGGTCGCTCTTACTTCGTAGAGGCGCGCACTTACGGCGACGTCTACTGGCTCCAGGTGGGTTATTACCAGAGCGGTCGGGCCGGGCCAGAGATATTCACCAGCCTGCGTGACGAGGCGTGGCAACCTTCGGCTATGGGCCATCTGCTGGGAAGCTCTGACTATCTATGTGGGATCGCCGCCGACGAGATGGACGAACTGGCTGCCGAGGCTATAGCGGCCTACACAGGTGATGCATCTAGTAGAACTGTTTCCACCCACCTGGCTAACTGTTGCACCCGGTTGTATGGCTCTCCCCAGCAGCCTGATGTCACGGCCCTCTTCTACCCCAACGCCGAATGCGAAGCGTGGGCCGGCCGGACTATTCTCAACGACATCGCGCCCCGGCTTGAGCTATACAAGCACAAGGCCGATCGCCAGCTTGCGTGGTGCGAGGAAAACCTCCCGTTATTGTCCGAGCAAGAGGGATTACTGCGCGATCTCTTGGAGGAGACCAACCAGGCATTACCGACCGACCCGGAGCTTTTGCGACGGCTTGTCCAGCTCTATCGGGTCTTCAACGGTAACGTGGGCATGCTGGCCGAGCGGCAGACCACGATTGAGATCAATCTGGGTAACCTGGAGGCCGTGATTGAGGATATGGGGCCACCAGTCGAGGATCACTGCCTGGGCCCTGTGCGAGATCATCTGAGACGGCGTCAAAAACAATTGGAGGCCGATCTCAAATACGCCGACCAGGCCCAGCAACAAGCCGATGCTGCCATCAGCTCACTCAGACTCGAATTGGCGCTGGACCGCCTGGTTGAACCCCAGGGGGGAACAGGCGATGCAGTTCTCATCGAGCCGGCCGGATGGCCCGGCACGCCGCCCCCGGTTGAAGCGGAAATAGACGCCATCATCCCGCACACCAAACCCTCGCAACCTGTGCTCTACCCCCGGATCAGCGCCCCTCCCCATATTTCACTGACGGCCAGGGACAAGACCCTCCTTCAGGGTGTTTACCAGGGTTTCGGTCAGGTGTTGGTCGAAAAAGAGTTCGGCGGCGGCTACGGCGGAGCGCGGGTGCTTCTTGTCTTACCTGTCACAGCGCATGGCATGCCTGCCGCCCGCAAAGTAACTAAGCTTGGCTCTGCACCTGAACTGCGCAGAGAACGCGACAATTATGAGCAGTACGTCGAGGATTTCCTGCCTTTTTGTGCCGCCCGGGTGGAGAGGGAAAGGTATTACGAGCAGGACAACCAGGCCGGGTTGAATTACATCTTTGTAGGGGGCGGGGCGTTAGGCCAGGTGCTTGACCTGGAGGAATACTACCGCAAGGCATTTCCCCAAGCCATCGAGCCGATCGTAAAAACGCTCCACGATCTGCTGGACAAAGAATTAGGCCAGCGTTGGTACAGTCTGGCCACCCCGCTGAGATGTTTCTTCGCCGCCCAATACGGCTCGCATATGGCCGAACACCTGCGGCTGAGGCTGCGACCAGAGTCGTCCGATGCCTTGTGGCCGATTGATCAGCCGCCAGCCAGGTCAACCAGCCATCAACAGATCGAAGTAGAGGTCATCCCCGGCAAGCACGAGAGCATACAGCCAGGTGAGCTGCTGTCGGCCGCAGGTATGGTCGTCACCCGCCTCAAGCGCGACGAAGTGACGCTACAGGACCCTGACGGCCAGGGTATCGTCGTCGGCGTGAAATTTGCGCCGGAGAGCGGTGCGGCCCAGGGACTGGAATTGGGCAGCATAGTCGGCGCGCGCGGCGAGGTGGTCTACAACCGGCGCGGCCGAATGGAGCAAATCGTGCGCAATGCCTTCGCCAACCTATCGTCTGAGTTTGGCAGCGATTCGATCGAGTTTCCCGGCGTATCAGGGGTATATCCCAACCCACTGAAGGGGTACGCTCAGATATTGGGCAGCGTGCTGGAAGGCAGGCAATCCTACGTCCACGGCGACCTGCACTTGCGCAACGTGCTGGTTGACGAAGGGGGGAGAAGTTGGCTGATCGACTTTGCCCTGGTGGAGAAGCGGCATAACCTCTTCGATTTCATCAAGTTGGAAACCTACGTGCGGCTGATGGAATTGACGAGGGATGACCTCACCTTCTCACTGGCCGACTACGTCCGGTTTGAAGAAGCGCTGGCCGCCGCCACTCTGGGTGAGGATGGTATGACGCCTCCCCAGAATCCGCACTTGCTGACTGCTTATCAAGTCATCCTGGCCATACGCGACATTGCGCGGAACTATATGGTGCGAGAGTCTGGCTTTTTGAGGGAGTATTTCCCGGCCCTCTTTCTGTATTGCCTGTCGGTGATGAAATATTACCGGGACGACGCGCCCCAACCTACGCGATTGGCCTTTACTACGGCCTGTGTGCTGTCCCGCTACCTGACGGAGGATGTGGAGTCCAGGCTCAAGTCGCCGGTCACTGGCAGCCGCCCCCCAGTGAGCGGGCAACGTGGTACCGGCTGTCGTTGGGCAGTGATGGCCGGGGTCAACGCCTATCGGGATCAAGACATCTCTAATCTTACCTGCTGTGTCGCCGACGTGCAGACCGTTCATCGCCTGCTAACCGATTCGACCTCCAGAGGATACCGGGCGCGCCTGCTCCTGGACACCACCCCCGACACCCTACCCACTCGCAGCAACATTCTGGCCGAGCTGGCTAACGTTGGCCGGGCAGCCAACGCGGACGATTTATTGCTTTTCTATTTCAGCGGGCACGGCGCCGTCGAGGCAGGCGAAGCCTATCTCGTCCCCTGCGACGCCCGTCTGACCAATTTGGCCGACACGGCCATCCCCGTGCGCAGAGTAAAAGAGATTATGTCTCACTCAGCGGCGCGGGCCAGGGTCATCCTGCTGGATGCCTGCCACTCCGGGGCACGTATCGGCAAGGCCGAAGCGCGAATGAGCCCGGAGTTTATGGAGCGGGTCTTTGCGCAAGCTGAGGGACTGACCATCCTGGCCTCGTGCCAGCAAGGGCAGGTTTCGTATGAGTGGGAGCAGGCTGGCCGAAGCGTTTTCACCCACTATCTGCTGGAGGGGCTGACCTGCGCCGCCGATTTCGACAACAAGGGTTTCGTCACCATCCAGGATCTCAACCGCTACGTTGCCGACCGGGTAAAGGCCTGGGCTGTAGAGCACGGCCGCTCGCAGACGCCAACATTGGGCGGCGGCTGGTCTGGCGACATCGTCATCGCTGACTGCGACCAGGAGCAAACGTGATGCTACCCTTAACCGAATCACACGTCCACGCACATCCCATCACTCTCCAGGCGCTCTTCTTCGATGCCTACGGCGTGCTCTATCACCGCCCGGATGATGTCCCGTGCATCACGCGGCTGCTGACTGCCCACGGGTTGCCCCTCGTTACATCTGCAGAAGTCCGCGCCCGATGCCGGTCAGTGCGTGCCCGGGCTTTCACCGGTCAGGCCAGCCCCGAGGAGTACTTGCAAGCCACTCTCACCGCATATGGCCTGACGAGCCCGGCCTTGCGCGAAGAAGGTCGCCGCTTATTGCTGGAAAGCGTGGCCGACATCATCCTTTACGAGGATGTGGCCACAACGCTGCCCCAACTCAAGTTGCGGGATCTCAAGCTGGGCGTCATCACCGACACGGCCCACTCCACCAGGGATAAGCTCCGCTGGCTAACTGGCGCCGGTTTGGACATCGAATGGGATGCCTTCGTATCTTCGCGCGAGGTGGGCGTCCGTAAGCCCGACCCCCGAATCTACCATATTGCTCTGGAACAGGCCGGGGTACACGCCAGCGAAGCAGCTTTTGTCGGGCACAGCCCCGCCGAGTTGGCCGGTGCCGCCGCCATTGGCCTGACCACCATCGCCTACAACTGGAATGACGGTGCCCAGACCGATTTCTACCTGGCCAATTTCCGCGCCCTGCTGGCGCTGGTAGAATCTCGGGCAAACGTTGGTCAATAGGCTAAGAGACAGTACAGGATGAACGCGGAAACTTCTTATCCCCTCACCTATCGGCAGAGAGAGGTTCGGCAAGTCTTCCACTGCCTGGAGAGCGGCGAGAGCTGCTGTTTGATCGCCTCTGGAGGAGCAGGCACGCTCAACTTCTTACGATTTCTGCTACGCCAAGACGTTCAACAACAATATTTGAATCTGGAACAACAAGATTATTTCTTCCTGCTCATTGATCTCAACGCTCTGGCCGAACTCTCCGAGTGGGCGGTCTATGAGTTGCTGTTGCATACGATGTTGTCTGAGATGGAAACGATGCAATCGACAGCATCTCTAGTACCCAGTCACAGGGATTATGATATGATACAGATTACGCCCATGAGGCCGAATCTAGCTTATCAAAATCACTTTGAGGGGGCACTAGTGAAACGCACTGAGGATTTCTATCGCCAGGTTGTCCTCGCCAAAGATCGCCTGTTGGGGCAACGTTACTTCGAGCGCACAGTCCAGGCTGTGTCTCAGCAAACCGATCTGCGCCTGGTACTTCTTTTCGACCGTTTTGATCGCATCTTCGGCCGGCTGGCCCCCCTCTTCTTTCTCAGTCTGCGTGCCTTGCGTGATACATTCAAATACCGCCTCTGTTTCGTCGTAACCGGGTTAACCGACCTGACGCGCGTCCGCGAGGATCTCTCCGAGGTTGAGGATTTCTACATGCTCTTCAGCCGCAACGTGTACGGGCTGGAGCCGTATAATCGGGATGATGCGCGCGCGATGATTCATAGCCTGGCTAAACGTCTGGGGGCGAATCTGAACGAGAATGAAATCAATCAGCTTATCGAGATTTCCGGGGGACACCCACGGCTGCTGAAGACTATCTTTTGGGCCCATCACGAAGGCCGCATGCATCTGCCAGAGAATGCCATGGACCAGCTTCTCGATGATCCCATCGTCTGGGCTGAGTGCTTGAGGCTGTGGGACGGATTAGACCAAGACGAGCAAGAAGCAATGCGTGCGATTGCTGCCGGCCACGACCCTTCTTTTGGCTTGCCTGATGACATTGCTTCACCCCCTACGTCAGAGGCGATCCAACTCTTGAAACTCAAGGGGTTGATGAAGCAAGGCCGGGATGGCACTTACGTTGTGTTTTGTCCCCTGTTCCGCGATTTCGCCTGCCGGCAGGGGCTGGTACGGGGGCGCGGCGTTATCCTCGACTCGCAGACAGGGGAGGTTTGGGTGGAAGGGCGGCAGGTGGCCAATCTGACCCGGCTCGAATTCGAGCTGCTGGACTACCTGCTTCAACACCGTGACTGTATCTGTACCCGAGGTGAGCTGGCAGCCCACCTGTATCCCGGCGAATACGAGGACATAGAAGGACACATTGTCAATGAACCCCGGATTGATACGCTAATCGCGCGCCTGCGCGCAAAGATTGAACCGGATCGGCTTCATCCCAAACACCTGATCACGGTCCGGGGGCGCGGCTACAGGCTTAGTTGCCCATCCCCTTCCTGATATCGTTGCCCGAATCTTCAGCCAGCATGAGGTCACCTTCATCCACGAAGGTGACCTTTTTGCTTATCTTGATAACTTGTCAGCAAATTGCAAGCTTTGCGTTGACTGTCTGCAAACACCCATAGGTCAATCTCTGCTATTATGTGCAGAGACGGCTGAGCTATTTATGTCTGTAGAGGTAACTGCTCACCCTCCCGGAGCGCCCAATGGTCCCGAGCGAAGCCCCCCACGGGGCTGCACAG
>JAHELX010000396.1 GCA_024643945.1 Anaerolineales bacterium | reverse complement strand
CATGGAGACTCTTCCTGCTTATTCTAGTGCAATAGAGCCAAAAGCTGCGTCCCAATATAACATAACCATTCAAGTGCGGGGCTTAGTATACAGCCAATTAGCTTGATTGGCAAAGTGAGTTTTTCTATGGGAGGGGGGGTGATCGGCAGTATTGAAAATGGGGGCCAAATGTGCTATTATTCAGAAGAGGTTTAGACAGGATAATGCAGGATAAGCATTATAGACGAGGAAACAGTGTGTTAACTCAAGACGAAATCAGAACCATCTACGATCGCATCGGTTCAAAACAGGATACTCAAGCCTTCTACGAAGACCCTGCCACATCCGCCCTGGCCAGGCATAGCCGTCTCCATCAGGCTAAGGCGGTGTTTGAGTTCGGAGTTGGGACCGGACGATTTGCAGAGAACCTCCTGAGAAACTATCTCTCGCCCGATTGCCGGTACTTCGGCATTGATGTGAGTCCGGCGATGATTGAAATAGCCGGCAACCGTTTGCGCCCTTGGAGTGACCGGGCGAGTGTGCATCTGTCGGACGGAGCGGTTCACCTTCCCGTACCGGGTGGGGCGTTTGATCGGTTCATCTCAAACTATGTCCTGGATTTGCTTGATGAGAGGGACACAGCTACGTTGATGGACGAAGCCCACCGCATCCTATCCCCTGAAGGGCTGCTCTGCCTGGTTAGTTTGACGTATGGTAAGACACTGCCGGCGCGGTGGATATCATCCACGTGGGAGTTCGTATACAGACACCAGCCCAAGCTGGTGGGAGGATGCCGGCCGATTGATCTCTCGAAATACATATCAGACAGCCGCTGGCACACGGAATACAGACGTACTGTGACGGCGTTTGGAATCAGTTCAGAGGTTCTGGTAGCTAAAAGGTTACCACAACCATAGGTGGCGTCAGGGGTAGAAGGGAGTGATCCTGTGAGCAGCGCCTTAGACTACAAAAAAGCGATGAAGCACCTGTATCAGCCTTCGGCCAGGGAGTTTGTGTTAGTTGATGTGCCGCCCATGAACTTCCTGATGATTGACGGCCACGGCGACCCCAACACGGCCCAGGAGTATCAGGAAGCCGTTGAGGCGCTGTATGCCGTGGCCTATGCCCTCAAGTTCACGAGTAAGAAAGAAAAAGAAATGGATTACGTCGTCCCGCCTATGGAGGGGCTGTGGTGGGCCGAAAACATGGCGGAGTTCACCACAGCCGACAAAAGCGCCTGGGATTGGACGATGATGATCATGCAGCCCGAGTGGGTGACCCGGGACATGTTTGAAAAGGTCCTCAAGCAGGTGGAAAAGAAGAAAGATCTGCCTGCCTTGCCCAAACTCAGGCTGGAGGCTTACCACGAGGGGCTTTCAGTACAGATACTCCATACCGGTCCGTACGATGCGGAAGCCCCCACGATAGCCAGGATGCATGCCTTCGCTGCCGAAAACGGCTACCAGTTGGCGGGCAAACATCACGAGATTTACCTGGGCGACCCGCGCAAGGTGGCGCCGGAGAAGCTCAAGACCGTGCTCAGGCAGCCCGTCAGGAAGGTTTGAGAGGGTGTAACTACTCAGGTACCCTTGCGAAGGTTTCGAATAACCTTGCTAACATGGCAGTTTTCGGTAGGCCAAGGCATTTTCGCTCTGAAAACTCTCATCAAATCTTCGCAAGGGGTATCTGGCCTGAGTAGTTACGAGAGGGTTTAGTAAAGAAGCTCCTGTGCATAATGGTCCTCGTGCTCGTCCAACAGGCAATCCCTGCAGACCAGCACCTCCTTTTGTTGCTCATTGGAGCATTCGATGCAGATCCAGGTAGCCACTGTTTTGCGCCCTTGGGCCTGGCATGACTGGCAGTAGCGGTACCTGGGCTTGTTTTGGCCCACGATGCGGGGGTATTTCGCTTTGGCTTCGCGCTCGACGACCTCCTCCAGGCTGATCCGGTGCTCGATCCAGTCTCCAAAGTCGTAGACGTACTTGAGTTCATCACCGGGATTCAACCCCAGGCCGGCCACATGCAAATCTGCCCCGCTCCCGCCGCCAAAGGGATCGATGTCCCCCAGATCGACCTCGCGGAAGCGCTTTCCTGTACCCCGCCGCACGCGGTTCCAGAAGCCGCCGAGATGATCTCCCACATCGTGCTCGAAGGCGCGACGCAAGATGTGGTCGAAGTCCGCCAATGTTTGCTTGCCCTGGATCTCGATCCGGCGCCACAGGCCCTGCCGGTGCCATAGGGCAGCTTTGAAGCGGTAGACCTGGTTGGCCTGGGCAGGGGTATAAGGTAGTTCTGGCGGCGTCTCCTCCTCTGGGGACAGTACCTGCTCGAAAAACGTACGAGATTCGCTGTAACGGATGGTAAATCCATCCCATTTCATGCGGGAGTCCTGCTCGAGGGCATCAAACCAGTGATCGCCTGGATAACCCCTCGGGTCTGACAGGCGGGCATAGGCTGCCGGAATGGCCTGGTGAGAATAGATCTGTTCGTTGCGAGCCGATTCCAGCATACCAAACAGCAAGTCGGCCAGCTCCTGATTCTTGCGCTCAATCTCCCCTCTATGCCGGCGACTGGCCGGCTCGTGTTCCAGGCGGAAGCGGCCAAGCTCCCAGTCCTCAACGGTGACCAGAATGCTGTCGTTACGGCGCACCCGGTTGGCGCGGAACCAGTCGTGCAACTCGAAAGCCGGAATCTCCTGAGTATACGGACCGAATAAACTTGAAGCTCGCTGCGTAAGGGTCACAACGTGGATGGCCAAAGAATGTCCGGCACCATTCACCAATTGTACGTCCTCATACTCAATCCCCCGGCGCAGGAAGTAATGGAAGGCAGGTTCTATGAACAGCATCCCCTGGGTGGCCTCCTGGCGCGTGATGGAGATGCGGAAGCGAATGCCCTTCATCGCCATACCCAGTGGAAGGATTGTCTGGCGATCCAGGTAGATTATGCTTGTCCCGTATTCCTCCCAGCGCAGGTGATTGCGCACCCTGGCCGCTGGGTTCTTGGCTTTGGATGGGTAAATTGCCAGCACGCGGCTGGCGAAGTCCGATACGGTGATAGGCCCATTGAGTTGGTCCAACACCTGGAGAATCGCTTCGCTCAAGGTAATTGACTTCTCATCGGTCATAGGATGTTCCTCCAACGTGAAACGTGAAACGTGAAACGTGAGAAGCTTGTCACGGATCACGTTTTACGTTTTACGTCTTTACGTTTCACGCTTCATTCCAGCTTGTAGCCAATCTGGCGCAAGAAGCCCTTGCGCCAGGCGATACCTTCCTCGTCCTCGACGCCCTTGAGCTTGAACCCGTCTACCACGCCCAGCACCGCGCGCCCCTGATCGGTCTCGGCCACGATCACCTGGGTGGGGTTGGCCGTGGCGCAGAAGATGCGACACACCTCCGGCACCAGCTTGATGGCGTTCAGCACGTTGATGGGGTAAAAGCCTTCGGCCAGGAAGATGAAGAAACTGTGGCCGGCCGACAACGCCATGGCGTTTTTCCTGGCCAGCTCGATCATCGCCTCGTCGGTGCCCGTCCAGCGCACCAGACAGGCCCCGGATGCCTCGCAAAAGGCCAGGCCAAACTTGATGCCGGGCACGGCGCTGACCATCGCCTCGTGCAGGTCCTCGACGGACTTGATGAAGTGAGTCTGGCCCAGGATGAAATTGATCGTCTCCGGCTTTTCGATGGTAACGGTTGTGAGCTCCATTGGTTATCCTCTCCTTTGCAGCTCTTACCTACGTAACCGTTCAGTTGGGGGCTGGATGACTCTTGCAACGCTTACTTACCTACGGCTGGCCCCACGCATCCTGCTCCGCATCATCAGCATGCTGCCGGCTGCGGTCAGAAAAGCCAGGGCGATCTTGGTGACGTCCCGCACCGGCTCCACCCGCACACCGTCCGGGCCGATGCTGATCACCGCCACCGGCCGCCCCGCGGAGAAGCCGCCACCGCCACCGCCACCGCCAAAGCCCCTGGCTCCCTCGCCCTGGTTCTCAGGCTCGCCCGGGTTCGCCGTCTCACCTTCGGCCGCTTCAGGAGCGCTCCCGCCGCCCATACCATAGCCAAATCCCATACCCACTGAGACTTCAGAGGCGGTAATGACTGTATAGTCTCCGGAGGTTATAGGTTCGCCGTACACTGCGCCCGGTTGGGCTACGGCGACGAGCTTTTCCAACAGTTCCTGGCCCTGTTGTTGGTCCTTCACCGCCTTGATCACCATATTGTCGAATTCCTCATTCATTTCGATTCCTCCTTCGTCGAGCTGTTAGAGCAACAGTAACCATGCCAAAAACCAAAGTGCAGCTTAGCAATCCCAGTTGGACGGCCCGGGTGACATCCACAATTGGGACGCGCTCTGTTTGCCCGCCTCGTTCAACCAGAATCGCAACGGGTCGGTTCCAAACCCAACCCCCGTGGGGCCAGCGAACGGTGAGTGATTGGGACTGGGGCGTCAACGTGACGTCACCTGCAGTCACCGGGCTGCCCGAAACGGTTTGCCACTGAATGATCCTTTTGAGTCTTCGCATAACGCCTCCTACACCATTTGTTCAAACCCCTGGTTGCCAGTAAGACAAGAGCTGGACTAACGAACTAGCCAGTGCCCCATCAAAGTGATTTTGATAAGTTAGATTCGGCCTCATGGGCGTAATCTGTATCATATCATAATCCCTGTGATAGGGTACTAGGCATCGATGCGCCGGCTCACCGCATCGGCGATTCGCTTCAAATCGGTCTCTGTCTCGATTTGGTTGACGCACCACACCGCCAGGCGCGCCAATTCGGCATCGGTGACGCCGCGCAGTTCCTGTTCTACCCTGTCAATGACCCGCGATACCTGCACCCCCGCCTTAAGGGGCAAGCGTGCTGCGCTGCGCAGGGTCAATTCCTGGGGGCTGGGCCGCGGGCCGGTCTGCGCCAGTTCCCACACCAGGTCCGCCACCCCGTATGCCGCCCGAGGGCGACCTGCCCGCCGAGCATTGGCCGTACGTTCGGCCAGGGTAGTCCCGTCGTCAGCCAGCCAGCGCACCAGGTGGGTCAGCACCTCGCGCGGCGTGGGTGCCCAATCACCGGCGCCCTTCGAGGTGACATACTCTACGTTGCCTGTCTCCTGGCCCGAGATGGCACTGGACAAAATGAGGGGGCGGCCACATGCCAGTGTCTCGCTGACAATCAGTCCCCCTGCCTTGGTCACTACCAGGTCACTGGCATGGATCAGGGCCGGCATATTCTTCACAAAACCGTAGACGTGCACCTCGCCGCGCCAGGTTTCGGCCGCAAGCCGGGCATATAGTTCTTCGTCACCACCGGCCACGATGGCCAATTGCAATTTTAGTCCAGATCGATCAATGAGTCCAGCGATTTCGGGGACGTTGGGGACCCGCGTGCCGCCTACGATGAGCGCCGTTGGCATACCAGGTCTCCATCCAAACTCGGCCCGAATCTCGGCTGGCGCGCGAGTTTCGGCGCCAAATCGGGGGTGCACCGGAAGGCCGGTGACGTGGATACGGTCGGCGGGCACGCCGCTGCGCAGCGCTTTCTTGCGCGCCCGCTCCGTCGGTACCAGGCATAGGTCTACCCGAGGGTTAAACCAAAGGGTATGCACCGTCACCAGGTCGGTGATCACGCTGACCAGCGGCAAGGCTTCCTCCATCTGGTCAAAGACGAAGTTGAGCGGCTCCAGATAGAATGGATAGGTAGAGATCACTATGTGCGGCTGGTGCCGGTCCAACAATTCTTTAAGCGGGTCGTTCAACAGTGCCGAAAAGACTTGCTCGATCAGAGTGGTGGCCGGCATGGCATCGCTGATGCGGTAGCCTAACTCGTAGAGAGCCAGGTCGTTTTGAACCCAGTCGTCGTAGCGATCCTCGGCCATGGTCTGCAAAATGCTGGGCGATCCCGCTTCACGCAGAGGGTTGACAATTGTGGTGATAGAGTGGTCGCCATATCGCTCCTGCATAGCTGCCTGGATGGCCAGGGCTGCGCTGCGGTGTCCAAACCCGGCGTCGGCGGTCAGAATCAATATTTTTCGCTT
>JAHELX010000395.1 GCA_024643945.1 Anaerolineales bacterium | reverse complement strand
CGTCCGGCACGAGGGGCAGCGCACAACCGAGCCCAGGCACTGGTGACAGACGGAGAGGCCGCGCCCGCTGCTCCCCTGCCGGGGCTTGAAAACTGCGCCGCTCCCCTTCAGGGGCTGGCCGCATAGGGAACAGAATTTCGGGGTGATCGTCATATCACGTCCTTGCGTTTCTGTATGACAAAGGTGAGCCCGCCAAAGGCCAGGGCGGAACCCGCCAATATCACCCATCGGGCCAGCAGGTGGCCAGGCGTATGGTTGTAACTCACATTGAACTTATAGTCGGCTGCCTGTTTCATTTGCCCTTCTTCGCAAGGGTCTTCAGGCTCTCCCAACATAGCGCTCATCCGCTCGTCTTCGAACTCGATACAACTCACACCCCTCTGCTTGAGGGCCTCCAGGTCTACGCTGTTGCCCAAAGCCTCCAGGGTCCAGCGCGTGGTCGTCAGGTACGAGATAGGCTTGGCGGCGGAAGGCAGGTCGAAGATGGCCCCGGCAAAAATGATCTGTACAAAGAGAAGGAACAGGATGACGTAGATAACCGTGCCGGTGTTGCGCACGCTGGCCGAGATAAGCAATCCCAGGCTGATGCTGGCCAGCGTGGCCAGAAAGAGAGTCACATACATCTCGATGGGCGACGGCAGGAACACCCCATCAGCCGGGTACTTGACCTTCAGGCCAACGACCAGGAGCAACAGCAGGCATTGCAGCAGGGCAAAAAGCGCCAGCACCGTTACCTTGGATAGAAGGTATGGAACAATCTTTAGATTGACCATCCGCTCACGGCGATAGATGGCTCCCTCTTTGACAATCTCGTAGGCAGCGGCGAAGATGCCCAGAAGATTGGCGGCCAGGGCCAGCATGAACAGCAACTTCTGGGACGTGCCAGCGGCTATGTACGAAGCCCGGAATCGCTCGTCGTCTCTGTCGGGGTCCTGGCCGGCCTGCTGATTATCTATCTCTTGCTGTATCTCGCTGGCGATGATGTCTGAGCTCTTGCCTACCAGGTCGTGCGGGTTGGCCATCACCAACAGCAGCAAGCCGATGAGAGGCATGACCGCCAGCAGAATGAAGAGACTCAGCGTATCGCGGCGGATCAACTCGAAGTAGCGCCGGGCCAGAACCAGGAATTGCCGGAAGGCCGACACTTGCTGGACAGTTGTCTGCCGGGAGCTTCCATGAACCGACTGATGTCCTGCGCTGGCCCCTTGAATGCGGCCGGCCACGTATTGTTGATACTGAGACGAAGCGCGGAAGCAATTGGCCCACACTTCGGCGGCCGGGGGCGGCTCCTGGGTGGGGGTGGCCGGGGCTGGCGGGTAATAAGATTGCCACTGGGAGGGCAATGGATTCTTGAGGGGATCTATGGACTGTGAGAGGCGAGTGTAGGCGTCGGCGAAGTCTTTGGCCCCAAAGAAAGCCAGCGCCTCCCGGGGCGGGCCGAAATAAACCAGGCGACCGTCGGCCATAAAGGCCACGTGGGTGCATTGATCAATGTTGGCCGTGGCATGAGTAACCAGGATGATGGTCCGCCCAGCGTCGGCCAGTTGGCGCATGGTGTACATCATCTTCTTTTCCAGGCCGGGGTCCAGCCCGGAGGTGGGTTCATCCAGGAAAAAGAGGCCCGGCTCGGCCAATAATTCCACGGCAATGCTGACCCGCTTGCGTTGGCCGCCGCTCAGCCGATTGACCGGTTTACCCGCGTGTTCCACCATGTCCACCTGGGTCAGCACGTCGTGCACCCGCGCCCGGATCTCGTCCGGGCTGGCATCGGGCAGGCGTAGTTGAGCGGCGTAGGTCAGGGCGCTGTGTACCGTCAATTGGGTGTGGATGATGTCGTCCTGGGGCACGTAGCCCAGGATGCTCCGGTAGGCGGCGAACTGGGCGTACAGGTCGTCGCCATTGACGAGTACTTGCCCCTGGGCGGGGGCAAAGCCGCTGAGGGCGTTCATCAGCGTGGTCTTGCCGGCGCCGCTGCCGCCCACCAGGGCCACGAACTCCCGGGGGTAGATGGACAGGCTCACGTCGTTCAGGATGAGTCTGCGCGTTGGCCGGCCGTTCATGCCCAGCCAGCGTTGGGGGGACAGCGGTCCGACCAGCGACACCTCGCGCTTGAGGCCAATCCCGTCCAGTCGGTAATTGCCAGCGGGGGTGAATTGCGAGAAGCCAGCCTGGTCGTAGACCAGCTTGAAGGGGCCGATCTGCACCACGTCACCGGTCTGCAAGGGGTGAGCGCCGCGCACCGGACAGCCATTGACGAAGGTGCCATTGTGGCTGTTCAGGTCGTGGATCAAGTGCCCCTGCGCCGTCTGCTCCACCCGGGCGTGGTGGCGAGAGACGCTGGGGTGGTCCAGGTGGACCTGATTGCTCGGGTCACGCCCGATGGTGAAGGATGGCAGATGCCCCAGGTTCAGCTTGCCCAGGTAGATGGTGGCGGTATAGGGGCGGACGCCGGCCCCACTGCGGAAGATGAGGCCGACCGAGTTGCCCTGCTGATCGCCGATGCGGATGATGTCCCCGTCGCTCAGAGCCTGGCTCTGCACCCGTCGCCCGTTGACCGAGGTGCCGTTGGTGCTGCCCAGGTCGGTGACCCAATAGTCGGCTCCCTTGCGCTCGAACTGAGCATGCCGGCGCGACACGGCCGAGTTCTGGGCAACGACGTCGTTGCTCGGATCGCGCCCGATGCTGACCAGGGGTTTGGTCAGCGGAACGGGGCGGTCGGCCTGGCCCGGCTCCTGGATGATGAGTTGGGGGCCGGTGCCACTCCCCCGAGGGCTACCGTTCCCGCTCACAGGCTTGCCGCAAGTCGAACAGTAGATCGCGTCGGGACGAGCAAGCTGAGCGCCGCAGTGTTTGCAGAAGTTGGGCATAGGGCAGTCTCCTGCGAAAATGTGATACGTGCTGCGTGTTGCGTGTTGCGTACTGGGTAAACGGAACACGCAGTACGCAATACGCAGTACGCAATACGCAATACGCAGTATGTACTACGTTCTACGTCTTGTGGAAAACCAATTCGTGATTTCCCAGGCGGACTTTAAATCCTTCTTTAAGCATATTCGGCCTCGAGATAGGGCGGTCGTTGACCCAGGTCTGGCCTCCGGCCAGGTCATACAGCACATAGTAGTTGGTTTCAAAGCGTATCTCGGCGTGGCGGGAAGCGAGCCCCACCAACACCACGTCGTTGCCGGGTGCACTGCCCAGGGTGGTGACATCCGGCTTGAGCGACCAGCGCTGCCCTGGGTTCTGGCTCGAAGCCAACCAGGCGCCGGAGGCAGGCTGGGCCGGCAGCGCCTGGGCCACAGGCCCCGCCCGCGACTTGGGCAGGGGGAGGGTGTGGCCTTTGGGCGGGGGTGGCGCGACGGCCGGCGTGGAGGGAACGGCCGTGCCATCCAGGACGTCGGCGCCGACGACCAGCCCGCCGCTGATGGCGGCCAGGATGTTGTAGATGGCCGCCCCAAAGAGCGCCAGCAAGCCGACCAGCAGCCCACCCAGTACGGCGGTACCCAGAGCCAGGGTCAAAGCCAGCAGCCAGCCCTGGTCGTCCAGGACGCGCAATTCGCGCAGGAAATCAGAAAGCTTGAGAATGTTCAGGAAGTTCACGTCCGCCAGAGTCTTCCCGGCGAATTCCAGGGAGAGGGCTTCCCATGTCTCCAGCCAGCGGCGCAGGATGCCGACCAGGATGCGCCCCAGCAGGCCCAACCCCAGGCCGAGAGGCAGCATCAGGATCCCCCCGGTCAGGCAGCCGAACTTGAAGGCGGAAAAGAGTTGGATGCGACGGATGGCGTAACGAATCATACGATATTCCTTCTGTAAGTGTTTAAGCAACATTTCGGAGTAGCGTCATCCCCACCTCAGGCTTGTCTATCGTCCAAATGTGGTCACGACGAAGAAGCAACTACTATACTCATCGTCACCCACACTATTTGTAGATACGGAACATCCCCCACCTGCCCCCTTCCTCTTCCATCGGAGAGGAAGGGGGACAGAACACAGGGCAGGCTCGCAGCCTGCCAGGATCACAACCTCTGCAGTCGCCCCAATCAACTCGTAAAAAACGTCAACGTCACCCGCCCCAATCTCACCTCGTCGCCGTGGTTCACCGGGTGAGGCTGGCCGGCTTGCAGCTTCTGCTTGTTGACGAAGGTGAAGTTGGTGCTGTTCAAGTCTTCGACGTACCACTGGCCGCCGCGCAGGGTGAACTTGGCGTGGCGGCGCGACACGCCCCCTTCGTCGCCCCCGTGGGGGTCCAGGTCTATTTCTGGAAAGACGTTGCTGACCGGGTCCTCGCGACCCACGATGATCTCGGCCTTGCCGGCCGGGAAGGGAAGTGGGGCGTTGGAGGACTGCACTACCAGGCGCGGTGGTGGGCCGGCTGCTGGTGGTGGGTACACAGGCGGGGCCGGTTGTGGATAGGGCTGCGGGGCTGGCGGGTAAGGTTGTGGGTAAGATGGCTGCACGGGCGGCGCAGGAGTGACGCCAGCCAGAGCTGCTCCGCAGTTGTCGCAAAAGGTGGCCCCTGGGGCTGCGGGCGTGCCACAACTGGGACAGGTGACCGGGCCAGCCGGCGCCGGCTGAGGTGGCGGTTGATAGGCAGGCTGTGCCGGCTGCGGTGGCGGCTGGTAGCCAGGCTGCGCCGGTTGCTGAGGCGGCGACTGATAGGCAGGCGGCGGTGAAGGCGCCATCCCGGTCAGAGCTGCCCCACAGTTCTCACAGAAGGCCTCGCCCGGTATCACCGGCTGGCCACATTGGGGACAGGTCATACCCCCGACGGCGGCCGTCGGCGGCAGGGGCGAGGGAGCCTTCGGGGTGGGCGGGGGTGCGCCGACGCTGGCCAAAGGTGTACCGCAATTATCACAAAAAGCGGCGCCATCTTCGTTTTGGCTTCTGCAATTAGGGCAAGTGATAGGCATTTGAACCTTTCTCCTTTCTTAATCTTAGCCTTAGCCTTGGCTCTTATCCTTAGCCTTAGCCTTGATTCTTATCCTTAATCCTGGTCAAGTTTTTGGGTCAATTTGCGTGTCTCGTAGCGCAGTTTGCGGGTGCCGCCGGCCGACATCTGGCCCTGTTTCTCGAGATTTTCCGCTTCCTGCAGGGCCGCCTGGGCCAGGTCCTGCTCTCCCATGTCCAGCAGGCGAGTGGCGGCCGCCCGCAGCTTCTGGGTGGCCCCCACGATGTTGCCCATAGCCGCCTCGTCCAGGGCCCTGGTTTGCAGCTTGTGGGCGGTGACCTTCTCGACGATGTTCAGCACGTAGGGATTGGTCTGGGCAGCCAGGGCGGGGTCGGGGGTGAAGCCGACGACGATGTCCACTTTGGCTTTCTCACCCACCAGACGCGAGGCAGCTACGTCGTAGGTGACCTCGGCCTGAGCGATCCGGTAATTGCCCGGCTGGCGGGGGGGCAACATCAGCTCTACCAGCACCGTCTGCCCCTCGTCCTTGGCCAGATCGCCCAGCGACACCTGTACGTCCCGGTCCGACAACACGCGATGGTCGAGCTTGTCAATCAAGGGCACCACCCGCCACACCTGGCGCGGCGACACGCCGGGGATCAGGCGCAGCAGCATCTGGGTGTTCTGGACGACGGTTCCCTGTGCCATCTGCACCGAGCGCTGAAAGGTGTTCAGGATGATCTGCGGCTGGCCTTCAGGGATAAAGTCCGAATTACCCCCGCTGCTTTGGGCGATGGAGTCGAGCAACTTGATGTTCCAATCCTCGCCCAGGCCCAACGCCATGATGGGCACACCCAGCCCGGCGGCATCGGCCGCCAACGCACGGCACTTGTCCTCGTCGCCAAAGGTCTCTCCATCGGTGAGCAGGAGCATGCGACTGACCCGCCCGGGGTCCAGGAATTTGCGCAGTTCGTTCATCCCCTCGCGCATGCCGAGCGATATGGCCGTGCCGCCGCCATCTTTGATGGCGGCAATCTGCTGCTTGAGCCCGGCGGGATCGGCCGCCGGTTGGGCCGGGACCATCACCTTCACCTTGTCGTCGAAGATGACAACGGAAACCACATCCTGGGG
>JAHELX010000394.1 GCA_024643945.1 Anaerolineales bacterium | reverse complement strand
GCCATCATTCTGGGCTGCTACATACTCGCCACACGACGTCCCGTCCGCCAGCGAGTCCAGCCCTGACTGGAACACCACGTCCGGATTGTTGGGCAACACCCGGTCAAAGGTGATCACCGGTATCCCCGCATCGTGGGCTGCCTTGGTCGACGTCCTGATCGCATTCTCGTCCACTGCAACCAACAGAATCGCGTCTACCTTCTGGTTGATGAACGACTGCATCTGCGCACTCTGCGTCTGCGCGTCGTTATCCGCATTGGATACCTTCAGCGTCACCCCCAGCTTTTCGGCCTCTGCGGTCACACCCCCCATCTCAGCCTCGCGACCCAGGAACAGCGAGTCTAGCGAGACACCGATCACGTACGGCTTCGCTGCCGTCACCTCCGGCAACGGCGTTCCCGCCGCCACCACCATGGGCGTCCCCGCCGCCGCCGGCGCCGCAGTTGGCGCGGCTGCCATCGGTGTCTCCGTCGGGGCGGCCGTTGGTACTGGTGTCTCCGTCGGGGCGGCCGTTGGTACTGGTGTCTCCGTCGGCGCTGCCGTTGGTACCGGCGTCTCCGTCGGGGCGGCCGTTGGTACTGGTGTCTCCGTCGGGGCGGCGTATGGTACTGGTGTCTCCGTCGGGGCGGCCGTTGGTACGGGTGTCTCCGTCGGGGCGGCCGTTGGTACGGGTGTCTCCGTCGGGGCGGCCGTTGGTACCGGCGTCTCCGTCGGGGCGGCTACTGGCGCCGACGTCGCGACTGGCGCGGTAGTCGGTGTCGGGGTGGGGGCCGGAGCACAAGCACCCAACAACACCGACACGATGAGCACAATGCTCAGTACTGCTGTGTATTTGATTTTCATCTTAGTATCTCCTCGCTGTGTTTCAGCATTGTTAGTGATAGTTTGGGGAGATTCAAGTATCTCCCTCCAGTTGACTTGTAACGGATTTTCCTTTCACGACTGAGATGCAGCCTCGGATCTGTGTCGAGCTGCCAGGACATTAAACGGAAAGCCAGTAGCAAACAATCGCAGCGTTGATGCGCGATCGATCATTACCGCGCCCACCAACACTGCGCCGCGGACGGTATCGTAGATATAAGGCGACGCGCTGATGAGGTTCAGACCGTCGTCAATCATCACGAGCAGGCCGGCACCGATCAAACTGCCGACGATAGAGCCCCGGCCGCCATAGAGGTTGGTGCCACCCAGCACTGAAGCGGTGATCACCGTGAATTCGATGTTGACACCCTGGTCCGACGAAACGGCGCCGACGCGACCGGCCAGAATCAAGCCGCCCAGGCCAGCGCAGAGCCCGGCGACTACGTATACAGCAATCAAAACCTGGCGCACTGGCAGGCCGCTGTCATGGGCCGCATTCTGCGAGTTGCCTATGGCCAGCACATAGCGTCCGAACCGGGTGTAGTTCAGAATCAAGGCGCCGATGATACCGATTAGGATAGGGAGGATCAGGGGCATGGGGACACCGGCGATGGAACCAATGCCAAAGAAACGAGCGCCTTGGTGCACTATGGTGATGCCTGCCTGGTTGGCGTGGATCCCCAACCCGCGATAGATGTAGAGGGTAGCCAGGGTCGTCACCAGGGGGTTGATCCTCAGGAAGTTAATGATCAGGCCGTTTATCAACCCCAGCAATATACCCAGGAAGATGCCAATCAGATACATAATGATCGGCGACTGATACTGAATCACGAGTGCAGCGCCCAAAGCGGATGTCAGGTAGGCAATGGCACCGACAGAGATATCGATGCCCGCCGTCATGATCACAAACGTCATCCCCACGGCCATGACACCCGTAATTGCCGACTGAATGGCGATATTCCCCAGATTTCGGGCGGTCAAGAACGCGGGGGAGAGAAAGCTGAACCCCACTCCCAACAGAAATACACCCACTAACACTGCCACCCAACGGGCGCGCCGTATGCTGTCAAAAATCGATCGGAGGAACTGGCTTCTACGCTTCCGGATCATAACTTTCAACCTCCTCGATTTCCGATGCGGCGCGCTCAATGATCTTGCGCGCGTCAAACTCGGCGTGCTCAAACTCGGCTACCACCCGTCCTTTATTCAACACGATGATGCGGTGGGCCAGCCCCATCAACTCCGGCAACTCAGACGTAACCAACAGGACACCAGTGCCCGATCGCGCCAGGTCGGCAATCAGGCTGTGGATTTCCGACTTGGCCCCAATATCCACGCCCCGCGTCGGCTCGTCGAACATGGCCACCCGAGGCTCAATTTGCAGCCAGCGCCCCAAGAGAGCCTTCTGTTGGTTACCGCCACTCAGTACCCGGATGGGTGACTCCAGGCTGGGATACACGACATTCAACGCCTCGGCGACCTCTCTGGCGTTCTCTCGCTCGCCTTTGAAACCAAACCCGGGAATGAAACGCTGCACCATGCGGCCCACAGCCGCCGCAGATAGATTCTCACGCAGCGGCCGGTTGCCAAACAGCCCATGACGGCGCCGGTCCTCGGGCACAAAAGCAACTCCCATGCTCTTCATCAACACCGGGCTGCGCTGCGCTAGCAGCTTGCCCTCCAGCCAGACCTTGCCAGTGCTGGGCCTGAGGCCATACAGGGCTTCGAGAGTTTCCGTCCGCCCGGCGCCCATCAGCCCGTGCAAACCCAGGATCTCGCCCCGGTGCAGGGTGAACGAGACATTCTTGACCACCTGCTCTACGAACAGACCTTCGACTCGAAGCACTATCTCGTCAGATGGGGTACCAATATCTACGCCCAGTTCCGATACCGGCCGTCCAACCATGAGTGATTCGAGTTTTCGCCGCGGCAGCTCGCTCGGTCGCCCCCCGCCTACGCGCTGCCCGTCACGCAACACGACGATGAAGTCGGCTACTTCGTAGACCTCGTCGATGAAGTGGGAGATAAAAATCATGCCCAATTGGCGCTCGCGCAAGCGTTGGATAATGCCATATAAGCGCTCACGCTCAGGATCGGTCAGCGAGGCGGTTGGCTCGTCCAGAATCAGCAAGCGTGATGCCTGGCGCAGGGCTTTGGCAATTTCCACCATCTGCTGCTCGCCGGTGCTGAGCGATTCAACCGGTGCATCCAAGTCCAGATCAGCGCCGATCATATCCAGATGCTGCTGGGCGATCGTATGCATCTCACGCCAACTGACCAGATCGCCCTGCCCTGGCAAGTCATTGATGCATATATTTTCCGCGACCGACAGGCTGCCAAAGAGGCTGAATTCCTGATGTACGACGCCAATTCCCAGGTCACCGATATGTCCTAAAGGCAAACGGCGAAATACTTGCCCGTCAAGCACAATCGTGCCTGAATCTGGCGCCAAAACCCCGGACAGCATGTTTTTCAGCGTCGACTTACCCGCGCCATTCTCGCCAACAATCGCCACGACCTGTCCTCGATCCACGGTCAGGTCAACCGAGTCAACAGCTACGGTTAGGCCAAACGTCTTCGTCAGGCCGCGGGCGCGAAGGAGAGGCGTGTGCCCGTCTTTTCGATTACCGCCTTTGGCCTGGGGTGGTTGTTCCTCAGTCATTCTTCCATCCTTGACAAGGGTGGTCAAGCCGGCCATAGTCAGGGAGCTAACTGGTGGCTTGGCACTTGTCCAGAAATAACTTACCACTTTTGCAATCAGTTTACGCCCGATTTGCCGATCGAAGTGCAAAGTTATTATTGGACAAGTACTTCGGAAACCGCTTTCACGCGCGGTTGATTCACCCGCGCGGCGGCGCTTACTCTTCAGCCACCCTGGGCAAGCGCTCGATGCGTGGATCAATGAACACATCCGTCTCGTCACGACTGGTCGTCGAGAACTCTGAGACGATAGCCCCCTTGGGCCCGGCCACGAACCAGTGTCGTGTGCCCGGCGGCAATGTGTGTTGTTCGCCAGGCCGCAGTATGATTTCATGCCTCACGGTAGCATATGGCTCGCTGCCAGCGGGTGGCTTGGCTTTAGGATTGGGCGTGGGTTCGCCCGGTACGTACAGGTAGACTTCACCTTTTCGACAACGGAAGGTTTCTTCCTTGCCCGGCTCTCCCGCCACCGGGGGATGATAGTGCTCCGGGCAAAACTGATGTGGGAAGAGCACCAGTTCCTTGGCGCACACGCGATCCGTGTTCACGTAAGTCAGCAGTTCCAACCCCACGTGTTCTAAGTCGTTGAGGCCAAAGTCCGCCACTTCGATCCTTTCTGCTTCTTCCGGGGTGATGATAATCCCTGCCTCGCGGAGCGCCTCATTAGCCCTCTGTTGCGCAGCAAGGAACTCAGATTTACTCAGCATTCGTTCCTCCTTTAACAAGCAGCCATACCAACCGTCAGGCTAACTCCTTGATGCTGACCCAGCGCCGCTCTGCAATTGACCTATCCACGGCCACCAGTATCTCTTGACACTTCAGTCCATCCTGGAATGACGGGCTGGCGGGCTTGTTATCGGCAATGGCCGCCAGGAAGTCGAGCACCTCATGAACGAAGGTGTCGCCAAAGCCAATGATGTGACCGGCTGGCCACCAGGCCGACATATAAGGATGCGTATCCTCACCGACCTGGATCAGGCGATAGCCTTGAGTGTCGGCCGGGTCCTTCCGCGAGTAGAACAGCAACTCATTCATGCGCTCCATATCGAACACCAGGCCGCCTTCGCTGCCATACACCTCAATCCGGTTCTGATTGCGATGCCCTGTACCATAGCGGGTGAGCTCGAACAGCCCCATGGCGCCATTCTCGAAGCGCGCCAGGAACGAAGTGGCATCATCCACATCGACCTGGCCCATGGTTTCGCCGGCAACTGCTTTCAGCCCCTCCTCAAATGCAGCAACCGGGCGTTCTTTGATGAAGGTGGTTTGCATGCCGACAACTTCACTCAGTTCCCCAACCAGGAAGCGCGCCTGGTCAACCACGTGTGCCCCCAGGTCCCACGAACTGCCAGCCCCAGCGTCCTTCTTGCGTAGCCGCCAGGCGAGCGGGAAGGACGGGTCAACCAACCAGTCTTGGGAATAGATTCCACGAAAGTGATGGATTTTGCCTAGTTGCCTCTGCTCGATCAATCGCCTGGCCAGGGCCAGCGCCGGCACCTTGCGATAGTTGAAGCCAATGGTGTGGGAGACCTTAGCTTCCTCGACCGCCGCCACCATCTGGCGGGCATCGGCCAAATTCATAGCCAGCGGCTTTTCGCAGAAGATATGCTTGCCGGCTTCTGCCGCCGCCAGCGCAATCTCCTTGTGGATCTTGCTCGGAGCGCAGATGTCCACAATGTCGATATCAGGGCGAGTGACGACCTTTTGCCAGTCTGTTTCCCACTCTTGCCAGCCCCACTTGCCCGCAACCTCGGCGACATCATCGCCGGTAGCACACAACACTCGCTTAACGGGGCGCAGTTTAGGATCGAAAAACACGGTCACGTCGGTGTAGGCATGGGTGTGCGCCTTCCCCATAAAGCGATGTCCGATCAGCGCTACATTCACAGTCTTCAATTCAGCCATTGTCTTTCATCTCCTGACGGTTCAGGGCGATCTTGCGGCCTTGCGTCCTCAACTGAGAGCCTGTTCCACCACCTGGCGGATTGTCTCCACCTGCGGAAGCACATAGTTCTCAAGCACCGGGCTGAAGGGGATCGGTACGTGTTTGGCCCCTACCCTCTTAACCGGACCGTCCAGGTAGTTGATGGCCTTGTCGGCGATGATGGCGGCGATCTCCGCCCCGTAGCCGCCTGTCATCCATGTCTCGTGGACGATGATAGCGTGATGGGTCTTCCTCACCGAATTCAGGATTGTGTCCTCATCCAGGGGATCCAACGTGCGTGGGTCGATGATCTCGACGTCAATACCCTTTTCTTGCAACTGCCCGGCCGCTTCCAGTGACTTGTGGACTTGCATACTGGTGGCAATAATCGTCGCGTCTTTGCCCGGACGGACGATATTGGCCTTGCCCAACGGGACGATGAAATCAGGATCATCCGGGACCTCACCTTTAAGCGAGTACAGCCCCTTGTGTTCGAAGAAGATCACCGGATTATTGTCTTGCAAAGACGCACGCAGCAG
>JAHELX010000393.1 GCA_024643945.1 Anaerolineales bacterium | reverse complement strand
AGTGGTATTGGCTGCGGGAATACATGGAAGGTCGCGCCGAGTGGGACCAGAAGATGGTGGATACTTTCCTGGTGTGCACCACGTGTGAGCTGTGCAACCTGCGCTGCTCGGCCGCCCTGCCTATCGAACCTTCGTGGATGCAGCTGCGGGGCCAACTGGTAGAAGAGAAGAAGATGATGACCTTCCCTCCCTTCGAGATGATGGGTGCTGCGCTGCATGCCGAGGGTGACATCTGGGCCGGGTACCGCAAGAATCGCAGCGACTGGTTCCCGGAAGACCTCAAGGAAAAGCACGGCCCCGAGCACAAGTCGAAGAACGTTTACTTCGCCGGCTGCACGGCCAGCTACGTGGAACACGACATCGCCATGGCCAGCGTGCGCTTGCTGGACGAGACCGGCGTGGACTTCACCTACCTGGGCGAGAAGGAGAGCTGCTGCGCCACGCCTATGCTGGTCGCCGGCAAGTGGGAACTGTTCGTCGAGACCATGAAGAAGAACATCCAGGCGGTGAAAGATACCGGCGCCGACACGGTCATCAGTTCCTGCCCGGCGTGCGACATGATGTGGCGGCATGCCTACCCGACCTGGGCGGAGAAGCTGGGCATCGAGTACGGGATCACCGCCAAACATTACAGCGAGCTGATCTCGGAGAAGATCCAGGCAGGTGAGTTCCAGTTCCCGGAGAACGACATGCAGCCGGTGACGGTCACCTGGCACGACTCGTGCCACATCGGACGCGTGTCCGGCGTGTACGAGCCGCCGCGCGATTTGATCAAGGCCATTCCCAACGTCAACTTCGTCGAGATGAGCCACAACCGGCAAAACGCCCACTGCTGCGGCTCGGTACTCACCTTGATCAAGGATCCGCCCGTGGCCGCCGACATCGGCAAGATCCGCCTGGACGAGGCGGTCGAGGCCAATGCAGAGAAGGTGTTGGCCCTGTGCCCTTGCTGCGAGTTTCAACTCCGGGTTAGTGCCGACAAGAAAGAGGTCCCGGTGGAGGTCGTCGACCTGGCCCGGTTCGCCTCGTCGGCGCTCGGCTACGACTTCCCGGATCCGAACCCCGAAGTGCGGGCTCAGTGGGCCGTCTTCGAAGCCATGATCGACTTGATGACGCCCGAAGGTTTCGCCGAGCTGATGGGCAGTATGTGGCCGGAGCTTATCGACGCCATGCCCTTCGGTATGGGCCCTATGATGCGGCTGATGGGCAAGATCCCGGGTACGCTGGAGTTGATGAAGCCCATGTTCCCGGTGCTCTTCCCACGGCTGCTGCCCATGATGATGCCCCAGGTGATGCCGGTGATGCTGGAGCGGGTCCAGGAGCGCATCCCTATGCCCGACTACATGGCGGAGCAGATGCCGGACCTGATGCCCCAGGTAATGGACAACCTGATGCCGCATATGATCGGCGATGTGGTGCCCCTGGTGACGCAGCCTATGATCGACTATCTGAGGGGAAGGAACGGCAACGGGAAGTTGAACTAACTGAGGTCACAATAATTGTTGGGAATGATAGGGGCGACCGCAAGGGTCGCCCCTACTTTTGCTTTACTACTTTAACCCGGTCGAAATCGCGGGCGACCTGCACGTCGGGAAAGATGGCCTGCGCTTCGGCCAATACCTGCGCCTCGCGGTAACGACGCGAGATGTGGGTGAGATAAAGTTCTCGCACGCCCGCCTCGGCCGCCAACCGGGCGGCCTGGGCGGCGGTCAGGTGGCCGAATTGGCGGGCCATATCGGCCTCTACTTCAAGATAGGTGGCCTCAATGACCAGGGCATCGGCTTCGCGGGCTTCGTTCACCAGGTTATCGGTGCGACCGGCATCGCCGACAAAGATCAAGCGGGCGCCTGGCAGCGGATCCCCCAACACCTCGTCCGGGGTGACGATGCGCCCATCGGCCAGGGTGATCGCCTGGCCATTTACCAGATCTTTGCGCTGCGGACCGGCCGGCACGCCCAGCGCCTCGGCCTTCTCGACCAAAAACGGACGGTGCGCCTTTTCCTCAAAGGCGAAGCCAAAACAATCGGCCCCCCGGTGAGACACAGGGAAGGCGCGCAGCCGGAACTTATCGTCTTCCATGATCACGCCGGGCTCAAGCTGGATGAAATCAATACGCAGGGGAGGGTTGGCTCCGCGCAGCACCACTCGCAACAGTAAATCCTGTATCCGCTCCAGCGCCCAGGTCCCGGCGTAAATCTCCATATGAGATATGGCCTCCCAGCGGCTGAAGGTGGAGGCCAGCCCACCCAGTCCCAGGATGTGATCCAGGTGGCCGTGGGTGATCAGGATCTTGTCCAGGCGCTTAAAACCTAAGCCGCTCTTGAGCAACTGGCGTTGCGTCCCCTCGCCGCAGTCAATGAGGAAACGATATTCATTGTGGAGCACCACCTGAGCCGGGAGTCCGCGGTGAATGCTCGGCGCGCTGGCCGATGTGCCCAGAAAGATGAGTTCAAACACAGGGTGTAACTCCTACCTGACCTCCCTCTATAGAAACTCGCGCCAGGCCGAATTGCTCCACTACCCAGGCATTGGTGACCAGGTGACGGGTGACCCGCTCGACGCTGAAGCGGGACTCGTGGCCTGTCAGCGACAGCGGCAGCACGATCTGATCGGCCAGGTGTTGGTCGAGAGCAGCGCCAGAATCGCGGTGGGCCAGCAGGGCGGCGACGGCTTCCTCCGCCACCGCTTCCGATGGCTTGCCTTTTGCTCCCAAGGCATTGAACCCGGCACGAACGTAGTCGTATTCTGCCGTGAGGAAAATTCCCGCGCCGGCGCAGGCAGCCCGCACACGCAGCGGCTCAATCCGGGCGTCGACGCCGGCTTGTGCCAGCAGCGAGCGGGCGCGGTCCGCCATACGCTGCGGGATGTGGGAGGGTAGGTTAGCCGCCACCGCCCGTCCCCATACCCGGCGCAACGCTCCCTGTTCGACCAGCGTCAAAGGCGATGGCTTCAAGCCAGTTCCCAGCGCCTGGATCGTCCCCCGTATCTCCCCCTGCCCCTGCGGATACCATCCCCATCTTACCAATTCCAGCGCCGCGCTCAGCCCCATCTGGGCCAGCGCCGGCAACCACACATCGGCGACATAATCGAAGGGAGGGCTCCAGGCCACGTGGGTGCCGCCCCGGATGGTGACCGTCGAGTCGCCGTCCGGGGCAGCCAGGGCCAGTGGCAGCAGAATGGTCTGCAAAACGAGACTGGTAGCCCCGGCGCTGCCCCCTTCCCGTGCCTCGGCTACGTCAAAGACGTAGTCACCGGCTCGAGGTAGGCTGCCCGGCACGAACAGGAGCGTTTGCGAGCCAAGCTCGTCGCCGGTCACCCGGGCATTGCACACAGCAGCGGCCGCACGCACGCCGGTGAGATGTTGCGCCGCCAGACCTGGGCTCTTGCGCCCGGCGCGGATCTTCACAATTTGAATCGCCCGACCGGTAACGGCGGCCAGCGCCAACGCAGTGCGCAAGATCTGGCCGCCTCCTTCACCGTAGGAGCCATCAATCACCAATTTTTCAGGCATAATCTTGATAATTCGATGCTTAAACCAGGCCGAGCAAGGGCAACAATTGACCCAACTGTCGAATCTTGGGGAACTGGCCGTCCCCGACCTCCGCCCAGGTGTCGCGAGGATCTATCAGCACTGCGTGCAAACCGGCACTGAGGGCGCCTTCGATGTCAGAGGGCGGCGTATCCCCAACGAAGAGAGCCTGCCGGGCGGCCACCTGAGCCTGCGCCAGTGCCAGGTCGAAGATCGCTCTCTCGGGCTTGTGGGCGCCGGCCTCCTCTGAGATCAACACAAAATCCACCCGGGTCTGCAGAGAGTGGTGGCGGACCTTTCGACTCTGCATGGCGGTGTAGCCATTGGTGACGATGCCCAGGCGCAGACCGGCCGAGCGCAGCCGCTCGATGACAGACGGTACGTCATCGAACAGGCGGGTAGCAGCGATAATGCCATCTTCCCAATGTTGGAGCATGGGTGCGCCCAGACGCTCGTCGGCGCGCAAGGCACGCAAGGTGTTGATGAAGGAATAGAGACGGGCGACGTCCCCCTTGAGCACACCATCTACCATCATATACCACATGTCGTGGTTTTTGGGCCAGAAGGTCTCCCAGAACTCGGCTTCAGTGACCGGCGACAGCCTGTCGGCAAAGGCGTCGAAAGTTCGACGACACAGATCCCGGATGTCCTGTGTATGCTCAATCAGCGTGCCGTCCAGGTCGAAGAGAACAGTGTTGATGCCGCGATATTCCGTCACGATGCACCGCCTTTCGCTTCAAAGGCCTCGACCCGTGCCCGAATCTCATCGGGAATGCGCACACTTTCGCTGGCCTGGTAATCGTAATGGACCACCACCCCCTCGGCCAGGGCCGCCAGTTGGCCGTCAGCCTCAATGCGATGTTCTATGACGAAGCTGGAGCTTCGCATCTCGACCACCCGGGTGCCTACCTGCACCAACTGGCCGTACAAGATGGGTGCCTTGAACTGGCACGAAATTTGGGCTAAGATCAGCCCCACTTCAGTCAGGTTCCGTCCTGTGATGGCGAAGACCACATTACGCATATACTCTACACGCGCTGTTTCCATATAGGTAAAGAAAACGGCGTTGTTGACGTGTCCCATCGCGTCAATGTCGCGGAAGCGAACGGTGATGGACACTACGTGGCGATATCCTTCCATCCAGTATGTCTCCTCCATAGGGCACAGCGCTCCTGCACCCTCACAGCTCTATGAACTCAACTGCGCTTGATATGGGGAAGCATGATGCCAGCCTGCTTCTGATATTGGCCCTTCTTGTCGGCATACGAAGTACGGCAGACTTCGTCCGCCTGGAAGAAAAGAACCTGGGCGATGCCTTCATTGGCGTAAATGCGAGCCGGCAGGGGGGTGGTGTTGGAAATCTCCAGGGTCACAAAGCCTTCCCATTCCGGCTCGAAGGGGGTCACGTTGACGATGATACCACAGCGGGCATAGGTTGATTTTCCCACACAAATGGTGAGCACATCACGGGGAATGCGAAAATACTCGATGGTGCGTGCCAGGACAAAGGAATTGGGGGGGATGGTGCACACATCGCCCCTGAATTCAACGAAGGAGCGATCGTCAAAGTTCTTGGGGTCTACCACCGTGGTGTTCACGTTGGTGAAGATTTTAAATTCATCGGCTACGCGGATATCGTAGCCGTAGGAAGATAGACCGTACGAGACGACACCTTCTTTCATCTGCGTCGGCTCAAAAGGCTCGATCATGCCGTATTCGCGGGCCATCTTTTCAATCCAATGGTCAGGTTTAATGGTCATATATGCTCCCTAATTAGTCTGGAGTCAGGAGGGAATGAATGGGCTTCAATCTCGATCAGATCAGATATGCTCGCATTATACCAGTAGGCGATTGGCAGAGCAAGCACTGAACGACGCCGGAGGCATTCCAACTTGAAGGAAGAATTTGGAGGCAGTCCCATCGTCGGCGAGGACGTGATAATCATCCGGGGCAAGAAGTAAGCTGAAGGCTTGCAGTTTACGCTGTGACTCTGCACCCCACACCCAGGTCGGACGGGGTATGTCTGCTATATCCGCGTCTGTTGCGGGCGTACCCCGTCCGCCTCTTTTGCTGCCCACGAGGTGGCCGGCTTGCGCTCTACCGACTTTACCAGCCGCTTCCGCTCCAGCAGGCGGCGGATGCGGGCGTGCTGCTCGCGCGAGAGCGGATACATAGCCGCGAAGATGATCCCAGTCAACAATAACAGAGCCGGGATGGGTCCCACCAGCCCGCGGATAACCCACAGCGAACGCGCCGTCTGGGGCACGTTAGGCACATAGCCGGCCCAGTCGAGCAAGAGCAAAGCCATCGGTACGGCCACCGACGACGCGACTTTATTCATGAGCGTCACCAGACTATAGTAGGTGCCTTCGCGGCGGGTGCCGGTGCGCAATTCATCCCATTCCAGCGCATCGGGAATGATGGAATAGGGAATAATGTGCGCCGTACTGACCCCTACCCCGGCCAGGGCAGCCAGTCCCAGCACCAGCGGCAAGGGCGTGCC
>JAHELX010000392.1:1744-6038 GCA_024643945.1 Anaerolineales bacterium | reverse complement strand
ATGAGTGGAAGGAAGATGGGGTATGGGTCGTCAACGTGCCACTCCCGCCCAGGCTGCCTCTGCTTTTTCACGGGTTGCTTGCGTTCCGGCTCGTCCGGCGCGCGCTGGCCCTACGCCCTGAGGTGGTCCACTGCTTCAAGCCCAAAGCCTACGCCGGCCTGGCGCATTTCATCCTGTGGTGGCTGCGTCGTCTGCGGTTTGCCAGGGAGAAGCTCTCCGATGGCGTGCGATTGGTGGTGGACGAAGACGATTGGGAGCAGGCCTGGAACGAGATAGAAGCCTATTCACCTGCCCAGAAGCGTGTCTTTGCCTGGCAGGAGCGCTGGGGGTTGAGGCACGCCGATGCCGTGGTGGTCGCCAGCCGGGCCTTGGTGAGCCGGGTTGAAGGGCTGGGCGTTCCACCCGGCCGAATCTTCTACGTACCCAACGGCGTTTCTCCCTCACCCATCGATGCAACGGGTCATCAGCTACCTTCTGCGGATGCTGCCCACATAGTGCGCATGCTTTGGGAATTAGATGATGCGCTGGTCATCTTGCTTTACACCCGCTTCTTTGAATTCAGGCTGGAACGCATTGTCGAGATACTGCGGCGGGTAGTGACCCAAGAGCCCCGGGCCAAATTGCTGGTTGTAGGGGAGGGCCTCTTCGGTGAGGAGTCAGAACTGGATGAGATGTTGACTGCCGACGGGTTATCAAACTATGCCGCCTTTACCGGGTGGATCGAATCGGATCGACTGCCCGGCTATTTCGCTGCGGCTGACGTCGCCATCTTCCCCTACGACGATACACCCATCAATCGCACCAAATGCTCGGTGAAACTGACCGACTTACTGGCAGCCGGTTTGCCTGTAGTGGCCGACGCGGTAGGCCAGAACGCCGAGTACATCCTTGACGGTGAGTCGGGTTTGCTGGTGAAGCCGGAAGACGATCCTGCCTTTGCTGATGCGGTCGTGCGCCTGCTGAAGGATGCCGACCTGCGGACCCGGGTGGGAGTGTCCGCCGCGCGCCGGATGCGAGAGCGTTTTGCCTGGGATAGCCTGGTGGTGGAAGTCGAAAGAGCATACCAGTGAGCGACGTTGGGACCACGAGGCAAAACACAATCCGTTACCTGGCCCGGTATTGGTTGCCCCTCCTGGCCTGGATGGGGATGATTTACTATTTATCCGCACAACCCGACCTGCCCGGCCCACCGGAACCATGGCTCGCCACCCTGCTCACTAACAGTGCGCATTTTGGAGTCTATGCCCTCCTGGCTTTCTGGTGGTGGCGGGCGCTGCGAAGTTTCCAAAGGACGCAGAGTGCCCGGTCACTGTCGGGGGGAGAGGAGAGCGCCAGGGTTGTATTGCTCCTCGCCTTTCTAATCTCGGTCCTGTACGGCGCGTCCGACGAATTTCACCAAAGTTTTGTCCCTGGACGGGACGCCAGTCTGCTAGACTTGCTGGTCGACATAGCAGGAGCGGCTACGGCGCTCTGGTTGGTGTGGCAAATGAGCGAAACGCGAAAGGTCGAATCGCACGAACAGCATGAATGCGGAAGGGAAAGGCCCTGATTCCTTCGTGCCCTTCCCCCTTTCGACTCTTCGCGTTTCAAGGCATTTGGGTGCGTTCATTTTTGGGGGCGACACACCCTCCCGTGCCAGGCCCCTGGGCTGCCAAGCCTATGGCACTAAAAATCGCAGCTTGTTCAGTCAAAACCTACGGGAGGGTTCGCCCCGAAATCTGAACGCACCCAGGCATTTATAGAGTTTGCTCCCCCCACAGCCTGGTGATACAATAGTGCTGTAACCTGCCGGGCCCTGTACCCTGCGGCCACACTGCACCTTATGCGCACGGTGTCAGTGCTGCAGTGCCGGGGCCAGGTTCTTGTAATACCCGCACGTGGGTGTACCTCCCCTCCGGGGAAAATTTCCGAGTCAGGCAGACAGCATGTCGCTCAATTCCCTCAGAGGGGAAGTAGATCCACGTGCGTTAGGTCTATCTCGCACGTTTCAGGCACGGTATGCAGTCAACAACAGACACGCTATCGTCTGGTCGTTCCATACTCTCAAAGCATTTTGCTTTATCGTTTATCCAGACTCTCTTGCTAGCGGCGATTCTGATCATCGGCGCTGCACTGCGTTTTTACAATATCGCCTGGGACAACGGCACGCTGCCTCATCCCGACGAGCGGTCTACAGTAGCCTTTGTTGCCCCCTCTATTCGCTGGCCGAATGATCTGAAAACCGCTCTCGATCCGCGCCAGTCCCCCCTCAACCCCTTTTGGGCAGGGATACCCGAGGGTCAGCCACCCCGTAGCTACACCTATGGCCATTTCCCGCTTTACACCCTGGTTCTGACGGCCAGCGCCGCCGAGCAGCTAGCTCCCCTGGCTAACCATGTAGGCCTGCCTGACCCGCTGGTGCAGACAATGGTCCAGGCCCGGTCCATGGAGGGCTTCGCTTACGTCGGGCGTTTTCTGGTGGCCCTGGCCGATACGGTCACTGTTTATCTGGTCTTCTTATTAGGACGGCGCCTGTATGGAACCTGGGCCGGCCTGCTGGCGGCTGCCTTTTCGGCCTTCACCGTCCTTCAGATTCAGCTTGCCCACTTCTTCGCCGTAGATCCCATCTCGGCCACCTTCACCTTCTTAGCCCTTTACGGCGCTATCCGCACATACGACCGGCGCAGCACCGGAGCAGCCGTGTTGACCGGCGTAGCGATCGGGCTGGCGGTCGCCTCCAAGTTCAGCGCGCTACCTATCGTGGCGGCGCCGTTGGTCGCCGTTATCCTGTCGGTGACGCGAGCGGCTCCTGAAGAACGCGAGGCTGTCCGTCGCCTTGCCCTGCGCAACCTGGCCATCGCCGGGGTGGTTTCCTTCGTCGTGTTTGCCGTCACTTCCCCCTTCGTCCTCCTGGATTTCCAGAATTTCTGGCGGGCGGTGGTCAAAGAACAGGGGGATATGGTCACCGGCGTGGCCGACTTGCCTTTCACCCGCCAGTATCGCGGAACGCCGGCTTATCTGTATTTCATCCAGCAGCAGATCCAGTGGGGGATGGGCTGGCCACTGGGACTGCTGGCCTTTGCCGGGCTGGCCTGGGTCCTGATCCGCGCCCTCTGGCGCCGTGCCAGTCCCGGCGAGTGGATTCTCCTCTCGTGGGTGGTTCTTTACTTCGGCCCGACCGGCCTCTTCCTGGCCAAGTTTATGCGCTACATGGTGCCGGTCGTTCCGCTGTTCGTAGTTTTTGGGGCAGGGCTGGTCTCCAGTCAACGAGTCAGCGAGTCGGCGAAGCAGCGAATCAATGAATCAGCCAGCCAGTCAAACTCACATCTTCCACCTTACGTTTCACGCTTTCCCCGAAGGGGATCTATGGGCACGTTTCACGTTTTCCCCGAAGGGGACCTATGGGCACGTTTTACGTTTTACGCTCCCTATCTCAAATTCACCATCGCACTGGTGGCCCTGCTGGGCGCCATCGTCTGGTCCCTGGCTTTTGTCAACGGGGTATATGGCACCGAGCACTCGTGGGTTACCGCTTCACGCTGGGTGTACGCCAACATACCTGACGGGTCGTGCATTGTGCAGGAGCACTGGGAAGAGGGATTCCCCCGTGCCTGGGCCGAGCCGGGGATGAGTCCGGGCGCGCATGGCTATCGCCAACCTTTGCTGCCCATGTACGAGGAAGACACCCGCCAGAAGTTCGAGACCATCCGCGACACGCTGCGTGATTGCGATTATCTGGCTCTGGCTTCGAACCGGCTGTGGCGCACCATACCCCGCCTGCCCCAACGCTATCCGATGAGCACCCGTTATTATCAGGCCCTTTTCAATGGCGAGTTGGGTTTTGAGGTAGTCTACAGCCTGACTACACCGCCTCGCCTCGGCCGATTGGTCATTGACGACCAGGCTGCCGACGAGAGCTTCACCGTTTACGATCACCCCCAGCCCATCATCTTCAAGAAAACGCGCCAGTTGAGCGATGCCGAGTGGGACGCATTGCTGGGCGACACGTGGCAGGGCGCAATCCCCGGCTACGTGGGGCGGCCGACACTGCTGATGCGCCTGCGCGGCTGGCAAGGGCCAGATGCCAAATCTCCTACCTCTAATACCCAATCCCCGATCCCGAATCCCCAATCTCCAATGCCCAACCCCCAAAAGTCGTTGCTGCTGGACGGGCCGGTGGACGAATTGCTATTGGTGGACGACTTCCATTGGAACTCCCTCGCCAACCGGTCGGCGCTGGTTGCCATCGTCGTCTGGTGGCTGGCGATACAAATCATAGGCTGGCTGGCCTGGCCATTGGCGCATCGCCTCTTCC
>JAHELX010000392.1:0-1644 GCA_024643945.1 Anaerolineales bacterium | reverse complement strand
GTGGACGACTTCCATTGGAACTCCCTCGCCAACCGGTCGGCGCTGGTTGCCATCGTCGTCTGGTGGCTGGCGATACAAATCATAGGCTGGCTGGCCTGGCCATTGGCGCATCGCCTCTTCCGTCGCCTGCCCGATCGAGGCTACCTGTTGTCGAAGGGCCTGGGCTGGCTGCTGGTGGGTTATGGGGTGTGGCTGGCCTCCAGCCTGCATCTCTTGCCTAATGCACTTCCGACGATCATCGCAATGCTGGTCGTGTTGGCAGCCGTCGCTGCCTGGCTCTTGCGCCGGGAGGGAGGAGAGGCGCTCTCCTTCGCCCGGCACCGACTGGGGCTGATCCTGACAGGTGAGGCGGTTTTCACCCTGGCCTTCTTATACTTCGTCGGCTTGCGGCTGCTCAACCCGGACCTATGGCAGCCCTGGAATGGCGGCGAGAAGATGCTGGAGATCGGCTTTCTCAACGCCATCGTCAAAAGCGCCCACATGCCTCCCTACGACCCCTATTTTGCCGGGGGGTACATCAATTACTATTACTATGGCCTCTTCCTGGTTGGCGTGCTCGTCAAGTTGACCGGCATTCAGCCCACGATTGCTTTCAACCTGGCAGTACCCACGCTGGCGGCGTTGACAGCGGGCGGCGTCTTCAGCTTAGGCTACAACCTGGGGGCCGGCCGGCTCGACTCGCACTCGTCACAGCACCCGCTGCAGGAGTCTCGGGCATTGATGGTGGGCGCGCTGGCAGTGCTGCTGGTGCTGCTGGTAGGTAACCTGGCTGGTTTCACCCAACTAGTGCGCATGCTGGGTGACTATGGTGCCAGCAATTTCCAGAGCATCATCCCTGGCCTGGAACCGGCGGTTCGGGCGTTGGCAGGCTTGAAGGTGGTACTTCTCGAGGGGGGCAAGCTGCCTCCCTACAACTATTGGGATCCCTCACGCGTCATCCCTGACACCATCAACGAGTTTCCCTATTTTAGTTTTCTCTTCGCCGACCTGCACCCCCACATGATCGGGATTCCCTTCACCGTGTTGTTTTTGTCGCTGGCCTATACCTGGCTGCGTCCCGCTCCAACCTCCAACCTCCCCTGGCCTACCCGCCAGGGCAGGCAATCTCCAATCCCTAATCCCCAATCTCCAATACCCAATTGCGTGGCTACGACGCACGCCTCTGACAATACCTTCCCGTTGGATACTGCACCTCCCCCTGCGGGCATTCATCGGCAACTTCTGTTGGAGGCCCTTGATTTCTTACGCGAGTTCTCATGGCGAATAGGGCTGCGTTGGTTGGCGCTGCCCTTCTGTCTGGGGGCGTTGGCGGTCATCAATACTTGGGACCTGCCAACCTACCTGGGCGTCATTACCCTTACCTTTTGGTTGGCGCGTTACCGGCGGCGTACGCGAGAGATATCGCAGCCTGGCCTATCCAACCTGGCTCGTTGGATAGCCGCGACGCAAGAGGCCGTATTCTTCGGCGCGCTGACGCTGGCGGTGAGCTATCTTCTTTATCGTCCCTTCTTCGCTCATTATCAGCCCCTCGACGTCGGGTTGGGGCTCGTCCATGACAAGACCGATCTGGGACAGTTCGTCACCATTTGGGGATTGCCCTTGTTCGTTGCTATTAGCTATCTGCTGCTGACGCTCGTGTATCCA
>JAHELX010000391.1 GCA_024643945.1 Anaerolineales bacterium | reverse complement strand
ACTCCGGGGGCAAGGTTTCGAGGTCTACGAGCCGGGAGACGTACCATTTCTCGGCGTTACCGACGTGCCGCAGCAGACCGCGGATGGTGAAGGACTCGGGGTGGGGTTCCCAGTCCAACACGTCATCGGGCAAATCACGGACCAGCGCCAGCAGATCGGCGCGACTGTACCCCATAAGGTGGAAATAGCGTTCCATTTCATCCGGCGTAATAGGCCGCTGCTCGGGGAGAAACAGGGCAGCAGCGCTCCGCCGGTCAAAAGGCCCAATGCCACTGCTTTCACCTGCCACCTCGACCTCGATGGGCTCATCTACGGACGGCGCCAACTCACCATGGCGGCGGAGCCAGGCATGATAGTCGCGCATGGCGCCTGGTAGCAGGCTCAGGGCCTCGTCCCGGGTGGGGGCACGGACCACGCAGCCGGGCAGGTCAAGCACGTGAGCCATGCACCGGCCATCGTCAGCAATCTCCAGGTAGACAGGGTAGTGGGGCATAGGATATTCCTCCCTTACGTTTTACGCTTCGACTTTCTCCCACCCCCGGGAGTGCCGCAGGTGTTTGGCCGCGTCGAACTGGCTGGCTGCCAACACCGCGCCCAGGTCTTCTACCTCCAGAAACGGGCCGTAGGTGAGGAAATCCGGCCCGCAGGGGACGACCAAATTGCCGTCGGGAAAGACCATCACATATAGCCGGTCGAGGGTGGTATGGGTGAGGAAGTTGAGGCGGATGTCTGCCTGGCCGGCGAGTTGTCGCTCCAGGGCGGCGAACTCTTCATCCGTGACCAGAAGCTCCTCCCACTCCCGAGGCTCCATCGAGCGGGGGAAGGTCTGGAAGAGGTTGTAGAAGACTCGGGCTGGCGTGCTCTGAGCATAGTCGTCGACCAGACGGACGATGTTGGGCACGTCAGCCAGGTTGTGCCGGGTGACTGGGGTGCATAGCTTGACGTCTATCTGGGGATGCCCTCGCAGCCAATTCAAGGCGCGTATAATGGCACCGAAGTGTCCCTCTTTCTTGGTCCGGGTGTTCACCTCCTCGGTGGATCCGTCCAGAGGCAGGGAGATGAGGTCTACGTAAGGCCCGAATTGATCTAAAAAAGCTCCCGTCAGTTCGTCGCCAGTGGTAGATAGGGCGACCTCGAGGCCAATTCCCTTCGCGTGACGGATCAGCGATCCGATATCCGGTCGCTTGAGGGGGTCCCCGCCGGTGAAGACAATGCGCCGGGCGCCGAAATCCTTTACCTGGGTGACGATGGCTAAGGCCGTGATTGTGTCCACCGGGTGCTCGAAGCCCTGGGGCCCCCAACAATAGGGGCACTCCTGGTTGCATTCCGAGGTTACGTGAAAGTCAATGGTAATGACTTTCTTCATTGTATGATCCTTCCTGCCATACATTGAATGCACCCTATTCATTATTACGGGCCACATGGACCGAAGGTTGCATTTCTTTAAAGCACAGGGCGTCGTCCCACATGGATACGTTGTTGAACAGGCAGTAAACGTCAGAGTATCCCCGGCACCAATCCCTGAGCTGGCATAGATCCTCCTGGGTGTAGCGGTAGCCATACCCGGTCCGGCCATGGAGGCGAAAGTAGGCAGGAACGCCATAGACCGGTGATTGCTTAAAGGGGTCCACGCAATGAATCAAGTCTAGCTCTTGACATAGCCCGCGTACCACATCATCCGGCCACGCGCCGCGCGGCTCCCAGGCGAAGAGCAACCCGCCCCGATCCACGTTCCTGAAGAAAGCGCGCAAGTTGGCTATGTGCTCGTCGGTGGGGGTGAAGCGAGCTGGGCACTGGAAAACCACGACCTCGGCCGCCAGCGTCTGGGCGATTTCCAGCGTGCTGATCCAGGCGTCGTGCACTTCGTTAGTCGCTCGGAAGGCACCATAGCGCTCCCGGTCCACCAGGGAGATAGCGCGCCTGGCTTTGCGATAGACCGGGCTGGGCGGCTCGTGGGTGATGAGGCGCCAGGCTTTCATGGTGAAGGTGAAGCCGGGGGGGGCTTCTGCCCGCCAACGCTGGGCCGTCCTGACCATAGGCAGCTTGTAGAAGGTCTGCTGGATCTCCACCAGGTCCAGGTGGGCGAAGTAGACGCGGCGAGCCTTGGAGAAGCCACTACAGCCGATATGAATGGCAGGGGTCATTCCGCGCCACCACTGAAGCCGGCCGCGGCCTCTTCCTCGACCACCTTGTACACCGCGTCACCCTTGCGCGCCCGATCGACCACCTTGAGGGCGACGTCTGCCCCGGGTCCCACCGACTGGACTTTTTGGTGCTCGATCTCCATAGATTTGACCTCTTGGGTGAAGTCCGTGATGCGGCCCCGGATGTGCACGACATCCCCAACCTTCAGCCCGCCGCTGAGCTCAAGGACCACCACGCCGATGCGAGCGTAGTAGTGGGTAACCTGGCCAATGTGTTTCTCCATAATCTCGCCCCCTTGCCTGATCTAAGCACGGTTAGTGCTTGGAACCTATTCGAAAATTCTCAACGCTTCCATCAGACGACAGTCCAGCCGCGGACTGTATTCAACAGGCATACAACCTTTCGCCTTAAACAGGGTTGGGATAGGCACTTATGCCCAATTTTTACCAGACCTCGTTGCTACTGGCTGGCATCCAATGCCCTGCGCCCCTACCTGTTGCCTGCCAGTCCACACCCCAGGCACTTCCTGCCCACACTCAGGACAGCACCCGTGATCCAGGCGGCAGGCAGTTACGCTCAATCCCCAGCGCCCGATGAGCAGCGTCCCACATTCCGGGCAATAGGTCTTTCCATGCCGATGCCCCAGAACGTTGCCCAGATAGACGAACTTCAGCCCAGCCTCAGTTCCAATCTGCCAGGCCCGCTCCATGGTGTCGACCGACGTAGTCAGGGCCGTGAAGCGATAGGCCGGGTAATAGCGGTTGACGTGCCAGGGGACACCCGGCCCCAACTCGGCCAGGATACGCTGCGCGATGCCCCGCAAGACCTCAGTCCGGTCGTTCACACCTGGAATGACCAGGGTGGTGATCTCCAAATGCACGCCCAACGCCTGCGCCAGCCGGCAGTTGCGCCACACCTTCTCCACGTCGATCCCCTTGCAATAGCGCCGAACTGCCTGGGCGTCGCCTTTCACGTCCACGTTCATGGCATTCAGCCCGGCTTCCACTAACAACTCCAGCGCTTCGGGGGTCATATAGCCGTTGGTGACGTAGGTGTTGTATAGGCCGCGGGCACGGGCCAGGCGGAAGACATCCAGCGACCACTCCAGGGAGAGGGTGGGTTCGTTGAAGCTGATGGAGGTCCCCTGGCAGCCTAAGGCGATCGCTTCGACGACGAAATCTTTGGGTGATATATAGCAGCCTCGGCCGGGTGGTACCTTGCTGATGTGGTAGTTTTGGCACCAGGGACAACCGAAGTTGCACGACCAGGAGCCACTGGTAAAGGCCTGGGTGCCCGGGTAGAAGTGATAGAGCGGTTTCTTTTCGATGGGGTTGGCGGAGAGGGAGGAGACGGCGCCGTAGACGAGGGTCACCAGCGTCCCCTCCTGGTGGCGTCGGGTCCGGCACCAACCCATCCCACCGGGGATGATCTCGCACCGTCGCTCGCAGATCAGGCAACGAATTCGCCGGTCGATGGGTTCTTGAAGCACGGTTGGCCGGATGAACTGGGCTGGAAGTGGCTGACCGATATCCTTCATCTTGCTACCCCAGGATGCAAGTTAGCGAATGCCTGTAGGCTGACGGCTTATAGTACAATAGTACCATACTTTCCCCATACTTACAATGCGCATTTTCGCCAGGGTGCATTCCATTTTGGCTGCAAATCCCTTCCCCAGCCCATCTCTGACGCGGATAGGGAGCCACTCCCCTTGCTGGCAGGGAAGGAGAGTCGAGGGGGTAGGTCTGCCCCCGAACTGAAATGTACCTTACGTCCGGACGAACCATAAACTTGTTGTGTTCAGCATAAGGCCGTGATATACTGCTTGACACAGGTGCAGCCTGCCGGCCGGCCAGCGTCGAGCACCGCACCTACCACTCTAAGCTGCTGGGGAAAGTGAAGGATGACGATAGAGATTGATGTGGATCGGATGGTTGAGTTTCTGGTCGACTTGCTCGGCACCCCCAGCCCTACCGGCGATACCGGGAGGGCCATTGAGTACGTTCAAAGCGCGTTGGCCGACCTCCATCTTGAGATGAAAACCACACCCAAGGGCATCCTGGTTGGTACCTGGCCCGGGGAGAGAGAAGACGCACCGCGGGCAGTCACTGCCCACGTGGACACCCTGGGGGCTATGGTCAAACAGATCAAGGACAACGGCCGCCTGCGCCTGACCCTGATTGGGTCCTGGGTGTGGCAGTCTGTCGAGGGCGAAGGGGTCACCATCCTCGCCGGGGATGGACGGCAATATCGTGGCTCAATCCTGCCCAGCGTGGCCTCGGCTCACGCCCACGATGCGAAAAAACGCCAGGCACGGCGGGATGAGGAAATGATGGAGGTACGTATCGATGCCCGCACCTCCTCGGCTGAGGAGATGCGCGCTTTGGGGATAGAAGCCGGCGACTTTATCAGTATCGATCCTCGCGTCGAGGTTTCCGAGGCTGGCTTCATCCGGTCCCGGCATCTGGACGATAAGGCCGGCGTCGCCTCAGTCTACGGGGCATTGCACGCCCTGGCCAAGGCGGGGCTCAAGCCGAAACAGCGAACCACTATTCATATCAGCAACTATGAAGAAGCAGGGCACGGCGCCGCTACCGGCTTGCCCGAAGACCTTTTCGAATTGTTGGCAGTCGATATGGCCGTCGTAGCGCCCGGACAACAAACCGATGAATTCTCGGTGGGCATATGTGCCAAAGATTCAAGAGGTCCTTACCACCTGGAGATGCGTCGTCGGTTGGAGGAACTGGCCAAACGGGCAGGGGCGCGTTACTGTAACGTATTCTACCTTTCACACTACTCGTCCTTACTTGCGTAACGTCCCCGGAGTGAAATCAGCCATTCCATATCCAAGCGGATACAGCCCCGGCAAGTCCACCGGAAGATGGCCTTCGGGCTGAGCTAAGCCAAACAGCACCTGGGCCAGAGCATCCAAAGAGACTGGGACATCCCCGTAAGAGGCCAGGTAGGCGGAAACGTCTGGAAAACTCATAAGATCGTAGGGCTCACCCAAAGCCACCACCACTGACGGGTGGCCTGCCAAGGCGTTGACAAGCTGGACTTGCCCTGGATGCCGACGCGCGTTGATAGTCCCTACGACAATCAGGGACGCCCCTTCTGCATGGCGCGATGCCAGTTCAATCTCGTCGGGAGATGGGTTTATACTGAGTTGTAGAACTTGCAGATTGGGGTGATAAACCCTGAGAGCTCCTCCCAAATCCCCTGCACCGAGTGGCCAGATCACCAACACGGAACGGTCAGGGCCGACAGGCAGCAGCCCCTCATCATTCCTCACCAAGGTAATACTATCCTGGGCGACCAAACGCGCACTCTGTATGTGTTCGCTCACCCCCACCCTCTGCGGGACTTCTTTGACGTTAACTGGCTCCCAGTCCAACAACCCATAGCGGGCCTTGGTCAGCAAGATGCGTCGCACCGACTCATCCAGGCGGCTCTGAGGAATGCTACCTGACTGGAAGAGGGAGAGGATCCTTTGGTAGGCCAAGCGTTGCTCGGCTGGCGTGTGGCCCGGGTCTGCCCCAAAGGCCAGCACATCCGCACCAGCCTGAAAGGCCAACGCTGCGGCCTCAGCGGCTCCGTAGGTCTGGTCTAGAGCCCCCATGCCCAGCGAATCGGTGACGATCAAGCCCTGGAAACCCAATCTGTCTCTCAGAAGACCTTGCAAGACGCGGGGCGATAAAGTAGCCGGCAAGCCCGAGGACGGCTCCACAGCAGAAACATAGACGTGAGCAGTCATAATGGCATCAACGCCGGCCTGAATACTTGCCTGGAAAGGCACCAGCTCGACCGCCTCCAGACGAGCTAGCTCGTGGGGAATAACGGGCAGGGCCAGATGGGAATCAATTGCCGTGTCGCCGTGTCCGGGAAAGTGCTTGGCCGT
>JAHELX010000390.1 GCA_024643945.1 Anaerolineales bacterium | reverse complement strand
GCGCGTCCATGACGAAGATTACCTGCAGCGGGTGAAAAGCGGACGCCTCACGCCAAAGGAAATGCGACGCATTGGCTTCCCCTGGTCTCCTCAATTGGTGGAGCGGTCCCGGCGCTCGGTTGGCGGCACGCTCAACACCTGTCGGGCTGCTCTGCTGGATGGCATTGCCGTCAATTTGGCCGGAGGTACCCACCACGCTTTCCCTGATCACGGCCAGGGATACTGTGTTTTCAACGACAGCGCCATCGCCGCCCGGGCCGTGCAAGCCGAAGGCAAGGCGGGGCGGGTGGTGATTATTGACTGTGATGTCCACCAGGGGGATGGCACCGCCACGATATTTGCCGGCGATCCTACCGTGTTCACCTTCTCCATCCACGGGGCGCGGAACTTTCCCTTTCACAAAGTACGAAGTGATCTGGACATCGAACTCGAAGATGGGACGGGCGACGGTGCTTACCTGGAAACCCTGCAAGGCGGCGTCGAGCGTGCCCTGGCACTGGCGAGGGCTGATTTGGTCATCTACCTGGCTGGCGCTGACCCTTATGCCGGAGACAGGTTGGGCCGACTTGCTTTGAGCAAGGCCGGGCTGGCGGCACGGGACCGCATGGTGCTTGAGCTCTGCCGGCGGGCAGGTATTCCGGTGGCTATCGTGATGGCGGGGGGCTATGCCCGCCAGGTGCAGGATACGGTTGATATTCACTTTCAAACGGTGCGCATTGCCGCCGGCATGGCGGAAGAATGAGGAGATGACTGCTATGAATCGGAGACGTATTCCACCCGGCCCCGGCCAGGAATCGGTTTGGGATTATCCGCGTCCACCTCGGGTTGAGGACTCGGCCAGGCATATCCAGGTAATTTTCAACGGCATGGTCATTGCTGAGACGCGTCGTGCCAGGCGAGTGTTGGAGACCAGCCATCCCCCTGTCTACTATATCCCTCCCGACGACATCAAGATGGAACACCTGGCGGCGACTGACCGCGCGACCTGGTGTGAGTGGAAGGGCCAGGCGGCCTACTACACAGTCAGTTTGGGTGACAAGCAGGTACCAAATGCCGCCTGGTGCTATCCCGACCCCACACCGGGCTATGAGGCAATCAAAGGCTACTTGGCTTTCTATCCCCATCTGATGGACGCATGCTATGTGGATGGAGAACGAGTGCGAGCGCAAGCGGGCGGTTTCTACGGGGGCTGGGTCACCAACGATATTGTGGGGCCGTTCAAAGGGGAGCCGGGAACAGAGGGCTGGTAGCGTATGCCCGTCACGCTGGCCCGCGTCAATATCCGGGAGGGACGGGGATCCCGCCGCTTCAGGGCGCTGTGCTACACAAGCAGCATAAGGTTCTCTTAAGGTAGGGTTAATTCTAGGTTAAGGACAGGCATCACGGTTTGTGATATCATGATATGATTTCGGGAAGCCTTTGAATGCAACGAGGTGCAAGGGAGACAGATAGATGAAGATTGGCGTGGTTGGTAGTGGACTGGTCGGTTCGACGGCGGCCTATGCACTGGTGATGCAAGGCATAGGCCGCGAGATCGTGTTGGTAGATAAGAATGAGGCGCGCTCCCAGGCTGAAGCAGACGACATTCTGCATGCGGTGCCCTTTGCCCACCCGCTGCGGGTGACCGCCGGCGACTATGCGGACCTGAAAGGCAGCCGGGTCGTGATCATCACCGCTGGCGTTAGCCAACGGCCCGACGAGACCCGGTTGCAGCTCTTGGAACGGAATGCAGCCGTCTTCCAAGAGGTAGTGCACCAAATCCTGACCTATGCGCCCGACGCGATTCTGCTGGTTGCCACCAATCCCGTAGATGTAATGACGCACCTGGCGGCCCATTATGCGGCCGACCTGGGCGTTCCTTCCCACCGGGTGATCGGATCCGGGACGACTCTGGATACGGCACGTTTCCGGACTCTATTGGGGAGTCACTTCGGCGTGGATCCTCATCACGTGCATGCCTACGTGATTGGTGAGCATGGCGACTCTGAGGTGCTGACCTGGTCGCTGGTGACCATAGGCGGTATGACGCTCGAAGCTTTCTGCCGCCTGCGAGACATGTGTCTGGATGAGGACGTGCAACAAGCCATTGACCGCAAAGTACGACGAGCAGCCTATCATATCATTGCCGGCAAGGGGTCTACCTATTATGGCATTGGGGGTGCCCTGGCTCGCATCGTTGACGTCATTGTGCACGACCAGCGGGCCATCCTTACATTGTGCACGCCGATGTCTGATGTGGCTGGCGTGGCCGACGTGACGGTCTCTCTGCCGCATCTGGTTGGCGGCAAAGGCATCCTGACGACGTTTCCGCTTCCTCTCAGTGAAGAGGAGCTGGCAGCGCTGGCAGCCAGCGCCCAAGTCATCCGAAATGCGATTGATGCTATGGAGGCACTAGAATGAACCCGCAACAAGCTGTTGAAATAAATGAGCAACAAGAAATGAATAAGCAACGAGAACGTATCTCCTTAGGTTCCAGCAACCTGCTCATCAGCCCCTTGGGGATTGGCACCTGGGCCTGGGGCGACCGGTTGTTTTGGGGGTATGGCCGTGGTGGCTATACCGATGCCGACCTGCAGGCCGCCTTTGGGGTCAGCCGAGAGGCGGGCATCAATTTCTTCGACACAGCCGAACTCTACGGACGTGGTCGCTCGGAGCGCCTGCTGGGGCAGTTTGTCCGCGCCGGGAGCAGGCATGTGGTCGTGGCAACCAAGTTCTTCCCTTATCCGTGGCGATTGCGGCAGAAGAGTCTGCTGCGCGCACTGCGAGGAAGTCTAGATCGTTTAGACCTGGCCCAGGTAGATTTGTACCAGATTCATCAGCCCTTTCCGCCGGTACCCATCGAGACCTGGATGGGCGGATTAGCCGATGCAGTCGAGGCAGGGTTGGTCCGCACGGTGGGGGTTTCCAACTACAATCCGGAGCAGACACGGCGCGCGCTTGCCGCCCTGAAGCAGCGCGGCATACCATTGGCCTCTAACCAGGTCCAGTACAGCCTGTTGCATCGCCAACCCGAGCGCAGCGGCTTGCTCGATCTGTGTCGCCAGCAAAACATCACCTTGATCGCCTATAGCCCGCTGGCGCAGGGTCTGTTAACCGGCAAATACACGCCGGAGAACCCGCCGCCGGGGTTGCGCGGGCGGCGCTTCAAGCGCGAATACCTGGCCGAAATCCAGTCCCTGATTGGCCTCTTGCATGAGATAGGCGAAGCGCATGGCGACAAGACCCCGGCCCAGGTCGCATTAAACTGGGTGATCTGCAAAGGGGCGGTACCCATCCCTGGCGCCAAGAATGCCCACCAGGCCCAGGATAACGTGGCTGCACTGGGCTGGCGTCTGACCGACCAAGAAGTGGCTGCGCTGGATGCGACCAGCGAAGACTTACAACACTAAACACGATCCTCAGCAGTGCTCTCACCAAGGCGGTCTACCCGGAGAAGGTAGGTGGCACGGTGAGCCTGTCTGCCTCCCTGGAGAGCCTGAGCCGGATGATTACTCCTTCAGTGGGAGGGGTGTTGCTGGGCATGCGGTACGCAGGCCGATCTAACGTAATTCTAACTATAGTTTAAGCTTGCTTTAATGTAACAGGTGTATCAGTAGATTACTTGTAATACCCACATGTGTTAGATATAGCATCGCCCTACTTGAGGAGACAACAGACATGAAACAGCATCGCACCTTTTTGTTTGCGACGGTCCTGCTGGCCGTCGCGCTTACCCTTGCCGGCTGTGGCCTCTCCATTGGCCAACTTCCCCTGCTTCAAACAGCGCCAAGTGCCGCAGCGAGACCAGCCCCGCAAGTCGCGCCAGTTCCAGCAGCGACGTCCCTTCCGCCGCTGGCTAGGCCAGACTCTACCGGGACAGACGTCGAGACGCAGATTCTGACTTCTGTCTACGCCCAGGTCAATCCCTCCGTCGTCAACATCCAGGTGACCAAGCAGGTCCAGCAGCCTGATAGTTTCGGCTTTTTTGGTAATTCACAACCCCCTGACCTTTACCAGTATGGCCAGGGCTCAGGCTTTGTCTACGACGCAGAGGGACACATCGTCACCAACAACCATGTCGTGGATGGGGCCAGCAAAGTGGAAGTGACCTTCTACGATGATGTGACGCTGCCGGCTACTGTGGTGGCCACTGACCCGGGTAGTGATCTGGCGGTTATTAAGGTCAATGTGGACTCATCTGAATTACATCCGGTCAGCCTGGCCGATTCCAGCCAACTCGTGGTCGGCCAGCGCGCCATCGCCATCGGCAATCCATTTGGCCTGGAAGGCACGCTTACCTCAGGCATTATCAGCGCCCTGGGACGGACGTTGCCGGCCAGTAACACTGACTTCGTCATCCCGGACATCATCCAGACCGATGCTGCCATTAACCCCGGCAATTCGGGCGGCCCACTGCTGAACGAGCGGGGTGAAGTTATTGGTGTCACTACTGCGATCGTGCCGGGGACGGGCCCGGGCGGCCAAGGCAGTTTCCTGGGCGTGGGCTTTGCCGTACCTGTCAACATCGTCAAACGCGTAGTCCCGGCTTTGGTCAGTGATGGGCACTACGATCATCCCTGGCTGGGCATCTCCGGAACGACGCTGGGCCCCGACCTGGCCAAAGCGATGGACCTGTCTGTGGAGCGCGGCGTGCTGGTAGTGGAGGTAGTGGGTGACAGCCCGGCCGAAAAGGCTGGCCTGCAAGGTAGTGATCAGACGGTCACCTTTGAAGGCCAGGACGTGCCGGCAGGTGGCGACGTCATCGTCGCCATTGATGAGCAACCGGTGCGCAAGTTCGACGACCTGTTGAGCTATCTGACGGATAACACCCGCGCGGGCCAGGCAGTCACGCTCAGCATTCTGCGCGATGGGCAGCAACAGACGGTTAAAGTTGTCCTTGACACTCGCCCCGCCGCGGCAAGCAATCAGCCTTAGCGTCTACATAAACACCGAAAACTGAATAGTCAAGCTCTCTCGAGGCCGGAGTCGCTCCCCAACTCCGGCTATTTGTTTGCCCGTATACGACCAATTTGGAAAATACCTTTACAAGGTATTGACAAAATATTGACAATATGGTATAATAGGCTCGTACATCAAGGTTATGCAGTATCTGTTCAATACAATTCCGACTATGATGGAAAAAGGAGGGAGCTTCTCATAGCGATTATTGATGAAGGCGAACTGGTTTAAAGCACATAGTGCAACGTATCAAATCTATTCAAAAAATCAAGTTAAGGAGTGATTGAAAAATGTTTAGCCGAGTAACAAAAGTAATGCCCCTGATGCTGGCGATGGTTTTGCTCGTCGTTGGTGTAGTCCCTGCCCTGGCGGCGCCGGCCTACCAGGCTGACAAGGACATTGTTGACATTGCGGTTGAAGATGGCCGGTTTACGACCCTGGTGGCGGCGGTTCAAGCGGCCGGTCTGGTGGATACGCTGAAGGGCGAAGGGCCGTTCACCGTCTTTGCTCCCACCGACGATGCCTTTGCCAAGCTGCCGGCAGGTACCGTGGAAGCGCTGTTGAACGACATCCCAGCTCTGACTGACATCTTGCTCTACCACGTGGTGAGCGGCAAGGTGATGGCCTCTGACGTGGTCAACCTGACTTCGGCTGACACCGTTTTGGGCCAGCCGGTTTCCATCACGGTTGACGGCGACAAGGTTATGATCAACGACGCCCAGGTCATCATCACCGACATCGAGGCCTCTAACGGCGTCATCCACGTCATCGACAGCGTGCTGCTGCCGCCCCAGGAGACGCCCGCCGCTTTGCCGGCTACCGGTGCAGAGAACGCGCTCGACGTCTCGTTCCTGACGCTTTTGGCCCTGGGTCTGGCGCTGGTGGTCGGCGGAGTAGCGCTGAGCTTCGCTCCAGTCCAGATCTTTAATCGAAAGTAAGTGATTCCCCCCTTAGATAGGGATGGCACCCCGTAATGGGCGGTGCCATCCCTTTTTCTGCCGAATAGCTTGTATGACGTTCAATTAGGAGAATCCTGTGCGTCGACTCAAGCCCGGAAAACTGCACGTCCGCTTTGTTGCTGGCGTCACACCGGAAGGACCGGCCACGCCGCGTCGTTACACCCTGACCCATTCCGACCGGAC